>JAFVEF010000014.1 GCA_017478105.1 Bacilli bacterium
AATATATTATGCAAGAGTAAAAGAAGTATATAATAATTGTCAATAATAATATTATTTGGGGTAAGGGGCATTGCGCTCTTTTTTACTATTTAAGACTAACAAAAAAAGACTTGACAATGGTTAGCAAGTCTCCCTTCATTATGAAGTTTGGCTCCACCCAACTTATTAAGTGCTCCTAAATTTAATGTAGCATATGTATATACATGTGTCAATCGAACAAGTATACTTTTTCTTTACAAAAAAAGAAGATATTTCTTCTTTTAAATTACAATAGTAATTACATTATTACTTCCTTTATTAACTACTTTAGTCAATGTATTTTGAAGTTTGAATCTAATGTTATCAGGCATTAGATTTATTTTTGATTGAATACCTTCTTGTACTATAGAATCTAAGCTTCTGCCAAATATTTCACTTTTCCAAATATCGTTATCATTTTTTGTTAGATAATCAATTAGTTCTTTTGATTGTACTTCACTACCAATTATAGGTTCAAAGGTTGATTCTACATCGACTCTTATCATATGTATTGATGGAGCAACTGCTTTTAGTTTTACACCAAATCTTGGTCCTTGTTTTATTATTTCTGGTTTATCAAGTTTCATATCTTCTATTGATGGAGTTGCGATACCATAACCTGTTTGCTTTACCATTTTTAAAGCATATTTAATACTATCATATTCTTTTTTGGCGGTATTATATTCTTGAAATAGAGAGAGTAATTTAGCTTTACTATTAATATCTACATTTATTAGTTCTTTTAATGTTTCTTCATATAATGAATCTTTTGAAGTTAGTGTTATAGTTATTATTCCAGTTGAGGTATCTACTTCTGATAAATAACAGTTTTCTATATACTCATTTTCTTTAAAGTGTTCAGTTATTTTTTCAACATCTCTTATTTTATCTATTTCTACTACACTTTCTTTTATAGAATTAATATATGCTTTTTTAATTTTATGGTCTGGATTTAGAATGGAAATCCATTCGGGCATGTTTACTCTTACTTCTAATACTGGGAATTCATAAAGAGCTTCTCTTAAGATATTATACATATCTTTTTCATTCATATCTTCTATACTAATAGGGATTACTGGTACTTTATATGTCTCATTCAATTCTCTTTTAATATTATCTGTATCTGGTAGATTAGGGTGAGTTGAATTTAATACTATTATGAATGGTTTTCCTATTTGAGTTAATTCTTCAATAACTCTTTTTTCTGCTTCTAAATAATCTTTTCTTTGAAATTCTCCAATAGAACCATCACTTGTTACGACTATACCGATTGTTGAGTGTTCTTTTATTACTTTTTCTGTTCCTATTTCAGCTGCTTCTGTGAAAGGAATTTCTTCATTATACCATGGAGTTTTAACCATTCTTGGGCCATTTTCATCCATAGCTCCTATTGCATTATCTATCATGTATCCTACGCAATCTATTAATTTAACATTACAAGTAACATCATCTATTTTTATTTTAGCAGTATTTGATGGTATAAATTTAGGTTCAGTTGTCATAATTGTTTTTCCAGCAGCACTTTGAGGGATTTCATCTAATGCTCTTTTCTTTTCGTATTCATCTTCCATATTAGGTATTATTAAATTTTCAACTACTTTTTTGATAAATGTTGATTTTCCTGTTCTTACGGCACCAACTACACCTAAATAAATATCTCCACCGGAGCGTTTAGCTATATTTTTTATGATTTCATTTTTATCCATAATCAATCTCCTTATTTTATATTTATGATTAGTTATAAAAAAAAAGAACATTTTGTTCTTTTATTTTTTAGGATAAATTGGTTTAATATTATAATTTGTTTCTAAATTTTCTAGTTGTCTTTTAGATTTTAATATATCAAATTCATTTTTGAATATTTCTTTATATAAAACTTGATCTACTCTAATTGTAGTTCTTTTTATATCATCTAAATATTTTTCAACTAATTCTTTTTTTATAAAGTATTGATTTTTTAAATCACATACTATTATTTCTTCTTTATTATTTTCACTTAGATATACTTTTACAACTACAGTATTATCGTTTAGAATGCTTTTATCTAATACTTTGTAGCAAGTTCTGTTCATGATTTCTTTTTTTTCTGTTTTAGTATCTTTTGCGTATTCTTCTGGAATATATAAATCATGAGTTTCATCATCTTCATATACTATAATGGTATTATTAGGTTTTTTCTTATATTCTAATTCTACTATATTTTCTACTGGTCTTAAATTTTCTTTATCTATTAAGTCACTTAAAGCTTTTTTAGTTATTTTATAAGTGTTTCTTCCTTCTATTATTCTTGCTTCTACAGGTGTATCTAAATTAAGTTTTTTGTATAATTCATATTCTGTTCTACCAATATAGCAATCTTCATTTATAATATCATAGTAATAAACAAAAGTATTCATGATATACCTCCTAATTATTCTTATCTTATACTATTATAATATAAAAAAAGCTAAATTTATAGCTTTTTTTCAAATAAAGTATCAACATTTTTAGGAACTTTATCATTTTTAATAGCATCAATTATTTTTTCTTCTTTTTCTTTAGATACTTCTTTTCCTGTTAGATTACTTAAATCATGTATTATTTCTCTTATTGATTCTTCTTTATCTAGATTATTGTTTTGTAGTTTTTTAGCAAGTTCTAGAATGGTTTCTTTTTTAATATTAGTTTTTTGTTCTATTTTTTGAAATAAATTATCTTTAAACATAAAACCTCCTACATTATTATATGTAAGAGGTTTTTGTTATTGTTTATTTCTCATTTTATTAATTTGATTACATTTTTTATTAAATTCTTCTAGTGATATTAATCCGTTATTATATCTTTCTTGAAGCATAGCGAATGATTTATCTAACATATCATTTTTGTTTGTTGCATTTGAGTTTTTTAGATATGCTTTATCATTATTCATTATGTTATTATTACTAGGATTATTGTTTAGATTATTATTTAGATTGTTGTTAAGATTGTTGCTTTGAACTGGGTTATAGTTATTTGGTTTAAAACTATTTAAATTATTATTATTTCCAATTATCATTATTCTTCTCCATTTCTATTTTTAAATTGAAGAATTATTGGTGTTCCTTCAAAATCAAAATTTTCTCTTATTTTATTTTCTAAGTATCTTTCATATGAAAAATGTACTAAGCCTTTATTATTAACTCTGAATGTAAACTTTGGTGGTTTAATACCAGTTTGGGATGTAAAATAAATCTTTAATCTTTTACCTTTATATGTAGGTGGTAAATTTAATTGATAAGCATCTTGAATTGTATCATTTAAAAGAGAAGTTTTTATTTCTTTTTTGATGTTTTCTTTAACTTTTACTATTTCTGGCATTAATGTATGTATTCTTTTTTTAGTTAGTGCAGATAGTATTACTATTGGGGCATATGTTGCGAACTGAAATTCTTCTCTCATTAGTTTTTCAAATTCTTGAATAGTAGTATCTTTTACTTTATCCCATTTATTTACTACAAAGATTAGACCTTTTCCTCTTTCAATGGCATATCCAGCGATATGTTTATCATGTTCTGTTATACCTTCTTCAGCATTTATTACTACTAAGCAAATGTCTGAACGATCAATGGCTTTTAAGGATCTAAATAAACTATATTTTTCAATAGATTCAAATACTTTTCCTTTTTTTCTCATACCGGCAGTATCTATCATTATATATTCTTCATCATGATATTTTAATACTGAGTCAACGGAGTCTCTTGTAGTACCAGCAATATCAGATACTACTACTCTTTCTTCTTGAAGAAGAGCATTCATTAGGGAACTTTTTCCAACATTAGGTCTTCCTATTATTGAAAATTTTGTTCTTGTATCTTCAACTTCTTCTGTTTCTTTAAAATTCATTGTGATTGTATCCATTAATTCTACAAAGCCAGTATTATGAATACTACTGATTGGGATATAGGTATCAAATCCTAATTCATAAAAATCATAAATATTATTTTGGGCTTCTTTTACATCTATTTTATTAATAGCAACTATTACTTTTTTATTATTTTTTCTTAGGATATCACTTACTGTAAAATCGTTGGCGGTTAGACCTTCTTTTCCATCTACTATAAAGACGACGATTTCTGCTTCATTTATGGCAATCTCTGCTTGCATTTTAATTTCTGTATTAAAATCTAATTTTTCTGTATCTATTCCACCGGTATCAATTAAGTAAAATTTCTTTTTGTTGTATGTTGCTTCTTGATATATTCTATCTCTTGTTACTCCTGGAAGATCTTCAATAATAGATACTTGCTTTCCAACAATTTTATTGAAAAGAGTAGATTTTCCAACATTAGGTCTACCAACTAAAGCAACTGTAGGTAATTTCATAATATCCCCTCCAATTCCAGATTATTGTATCATATTATTGTAAAGTTTTAAAGAAAATATGGTTATGTATTATAAAATAATGATATAATAGAGTCGGAAGGTGATTTGATGGATAATACTAAAAAGAAATTAGAATGGTATAATGTTGGAAATATTGTCGTTAATTTGATAATTATTGTTATTTGTTTAGTTATACTCGTAACGCAAGCATTAGCTAATAAAGAAGGTTGGATGTTTACTGGTAGTGTAATTAATCATAATAGTATTTATTTTTTAATACTTATTTATTTTGCATTATTAAAAACACATTTTGGAAAGAAGTATTTTAATTATTTGAATATATTCTTATTATTTATTTATTCTTTAGCTTCTGTTACTTCTTTACTAACAACTATACAGAGCTTTTCAATAAATACTTTTTTAGGATTTATAATTAATCTATATTTTGTTGTATATCTTCTTCATACAATGTTTAGAGATACTTTTATATGGAAAGATTATAAATTAGATTATTCTCCATTTAATGAAATTGAAAATGATTGGTTTTATTATGGATTACTTGTACTTGTAGTGGTTAATCTTAGTGTTAATTTGATATCAACTGAGGTTTTACGTGGAGTTTTATTATCATTATTAGATAGTGGTTATTATTTATTGTTTGGAAGATATATTTATTTATATAGAGAATATTTAGATAAACATGGAATTAATGTTGATAATAGTGGTAATTTTGATCAAATAAAAGAAGTTGTTAGTGAAAAGATAGAAGATGTAAAAGAAGAGGTTAGTGAAAAGATTGAGGATGTAAAAGAAGAAGTTAATAAAATTATAAAGAGTGATGATAATAAAGATATACAAGTTGTTCCTAGCGAAGAAGTAAGTGATAATAAAAAAGAAGTTAAGAAGACTGAAAAAAAGACAACTACTGTTAAAAAGACTCGTAAGAAGAAGGGAGAAGAATAATTATGGATTTATTTGATGAAATTGATAAAGTTAAAGAGGATTTTCCTAGAGTAAATAGAGTTACTAATGAAGTAAGAAATTATAAGTTAAATGTTTATCAAATAATTGCGATAGTATTATTTGGATTATGCTTTATACTTGGTATTATCTTTGGTAATTTATTTGCGACTTGTGAGACTTCTTCTTGGTTCTTTTATGAATCTTGTAAAGTAAAAGAATTTAATTTTTCTTTAATGATTATGATATGGGGAGCAGGGTTCTTTGTATCATTGGCTATTTTCTCTGTAGGACATATTATTCTTTTATTAACACAGATTCTTGAAAAAGTTAGTAAATTTAACGTATAATGGTTGCTTTTTCTAATAAAACATGGTAATTTTAATGTATAAGCATGATATAATGCTTAATTTACATAGGGAGGTAAATGAAAAATGAAAAAAGTTGAATTAGTAGAAGCTGTTGCTACAGCTACAGGATTAACAAAAGCTGATTCTACAAGAGCAATTGATGCTACTTTTGCAGCAATTACTAAAGCTTTAAAGAAGGGAGATAAAGTACCACTAGTTGGTTTTGGAACTTTTGGAGTATCTCAAAGAGCTGCTCGTGAAGGACGTAATCCTAGAACTGGAGAAACAGTTAAGATTGCTGCTAGAAAAGCTGTTACTTTTAAAGCAGGTAGTGCATTAAAAGACGCTGTAAACTAATTTTAAACAATATAAAAAGAGCCTTTTTAAATAGCTCTTTTTTTGTTATACTATAGTTAGGTGATTATACATGTTAGAGGTGGCTTTAAAACTATTAAAAGAATTAACAAGTCATTCATATCAGGCATATATAGTTGGTGGTTTTGTTAGAGATTATTTATTAGGTAGAGAATCTACTGATATTGATATTACTACTAATGCTACTCCTAAAGAGGTGTTAGAGATATTTAATGATAGTTGCCTTCCTAATGATGATTATGGCTCTGTTGTCGTTAATATGCGTGGTATTCGTTTTGATATTACTACATTTAGAAAAGAAATAGATTATATAGACAATAGAAGACCCGGGGAGATTAAATATATTGATGATTTATATCAAGATTTACTTAGAAGAGATTTTACTATAAATGCTTTATGTATGAATGAGTCAGGAGAAGTATTAGATTTTATTGGTAGTAGGGAAGATTTAAATAATCATATTATTAAAACTATTGGGGATAGTAATATTAAACTTCATGAAGATGTTTTAAGAATACTTAGAGCAGTTAGATTTGCGACTATTCTTGATTTTAAATTGGATGATAGTATTGTTGAGGCAATTAAGAATAATAGACAATATTTAAAAAAGTTATCTTATCAAAGAAAAAGAGAAGAACTTGATAAAATATTTTTAAGTCCTAATTATAGAAAAGGTATTAAGATGTTGATTGATTTAGGACTTGATAATTATTTAGAGCTTCCTAATCTTTCTAAGGTATTAGAAACGGATGTAGTTAGTTTAATTGGTATATGGAGTGTATTAGATGTTACTGATAAATATCCTTTTTCTAAAAATGAATGTGAATTAATTAATAATATTAAAGAAATATGTAATTATGATTTATTGGATCCATTTACTTTGTATAGATTTGGTTTATATGTAGCGACGGTAGCTGGAGAGATTAAGGGTATTGATAATAAGATTATTACTGAAGCTTATAATAAATTACCAATTAAAAGTAGAAAAGATATTAATATTTCGGCTGATACTATTATGAAGGAATTGAATAAAGAACCTGGTGAGTTTTTAAAAACTATTTTTGATATGATAGAATCAGAAATATTATATAATAGATTAGAAAATGATGAAGAAAAGATAATTACTTTTATAAAGAATAATTATTGAGAGAAGGTGAATTATGAAAAGATTACTTTTGTTATTAACAGTGTTATTTATTTTACCATTTTCAGTAGACGCTGTTGTCTATAATAAAAATGATTTGATACCTGTAGATAATTATGCAACTGTTGATACTGATTTGTTTAGTTATAATGACTTTATATATAGTAGTGCTGCAGATGGTAAGGGGAATTGTTTTATTAACTTTAATAGTATTACTAATAAGACTTTAGAAAAAGCTCCAGTTAGTATTGATGTATTATTATTTGATGAGAATATGAAAAATATTGGTTTAGTTAGTTATTGTTCTTTAAAAGATTATGGTAATCAATACGAGGGTGTTCAGATAAATGGTGGAGAAAGTAGTGGTTATTCTATTAAAGTTAGTACTAAGTATATGGCATTAAATAGAATGCCTGTTGAAGTTAAATATATAGCTGTTATGGATGAAAATAAATACTGTTATATAGGAGGATATACTAAGTATCAAGGAATGACTATTGAACAGATATTAGGTGAAAAAGAAATTAAGAATAAAACAAATAATTTATTTAGTTTTTTAGATAATAAGGAATTAATGAAGAATGTTTTAATTATTGGTGGAGTAGTAGTTTTATTATTTGCTTTAGGTGGATTATTAAATAGTGTTTATTCTAAATTATATGGTAATAGTACTATTATGGCTTTTGTACCTGTTTTAAATATTTATGTTTTGTTTAGAGCAGCTTTTGGAAATTTAATTGGAATTATTGGGTTTTTAATTAGTTGTTTATTAGGTGCTTTATATATATTTATTAGTAAGGTTTTTCTAATACCTTTAATAGTAATTGTCGCTGTACCATTACTTGTAGATATAATTAAATTCTTAACTGGAAGAGCTAGTTTATTTATATTTGGTAGTAATTTTAGAAAATCTAGTGATACAGTTAAAAGTAGTATGGAGAGTGAAAATGTTTATTCTAGGCCACTTGATTTAACTTATAGTAGTGAAGGAATAGTTCAAGGTGATGGAAGTGGATCTGTTGATGTTGGAGGGAATAATTCTTTACTAGAAGAAGATTCAAATACTACTGTTAATAATAATTCTAATCAAACTAATGATAATGGAGGATCTGACTTAACAAATATGTATAAGTAGATTCTTTTTTTATGTTTATCTAAGTTTTGTCAAATATAAAAAAATATGATATTATAATCACGACAAAAAGAACTGAGTTTCCTCAATTTTAAAATTTTGGGATAGTTAAGATCTATTTGTTCATGAATGTGCAATCTGAAGTACA
>JAFVEF010000001.1 GCA_017478105.1 Bacilli bacterium
AAATAAAGAAGTAATCTTCTTTATTTTTTATTTACTTAAATACTTATTTATTACTTGTTTTATATTTAAACCGAATATTCTCTTAAATGTTTTAGTCTTATTATTATAAATAAAATAAGTAACTACCCCAATTAATGTATATAATAAAATTACAAAGATATCTAATATTCTATTATTTAAAGTAATTGGTATAACTAATTTAACTATATAAAGAATAAATACCATTAACATAGATCCACATAATATATCAATTAAATTTTTTAAGAAAACTTCAAAACTAATATTATATTTCTTTTTTAATACAACTAAACAAATAATAAAAGATGTTAAATAACCAAGAATTGAAGCAGTTATTACTCCATAATATGCAGGAAAACTTAAATTATAAAATGATTTTAATAAATAATTATTTAATAATAATTTAACTAATACTCCAGATATTAAACTAACTAATACGCATTTATAATCTTTTAAAGTCTCTAGAGTAACAATCATACTAGTAAATAAACCAATCATTAAACCTAAAAATATATAATAACTAATTATATCTGCCCCATACTTACTATAACCATAAAAAACATTCCAAATTGGTACACTTAAAAAACTAATACCAAATGCCATGGGTAATATAAAGAATAATAATATACTAAAAGCCCTATTAATTATACTGCTTACCTCTTTTTCTTGCTTCTTAACAACACTTTCTGTAAGATTAGGAATCAAACTAACTATAATTCCTGTCGATACTGCAAGTATAATCATATTAAACTTTTGTCCCCACGTAGATAAAACACTATAAATAATTTCAGCATCTTTAGTAGAATACTTACATATATTAACTAATCCCCTTACAACACTAACCATATCAATAGTATTATATAGAGATTTAAATACGTCTATCATTATAAAAGGAATAGCATAATAAAATATTTTTTGAATTATAGCTTTATCACTAACAAATGGCTCATTAACATTTCTAGCTCTAGTATAAAATTTACTTTTATTATTTAAATATTTAACAACCAAATATATATAAGCTGCAAAAGCACCTACAGTTGCTCCAAATAAAGCCATTCCAACAGAACTTTTTATATCCCAATGAAATACTTTTAAAGTAAGAAAACTTCCAAATATTATTATTAATACTCTAATTAGTTGTTCTAGTACTTGAGAAATAGAAGGTGGTCTCATAATCCTATGTCCTTCAAAATAACCTCTATAAATACTAAGAACCGGTACAAATAATATTGCAGTAGATATCACTCTAATAACAAAACAAACATCTTCAACACTATTACCACCACTTATTCCCCCAAGAATAGCTTTTGCTAAAAAAGGAGCACACAAACTAATTATCAAAAAACAACTTACACCTAATATTAAAGATATCTTTTTACTTAACAAAAAAGCTCTTTTTTTAACTTGATAATAACCTAAAGCTTGGTATTCAGAAACCACTTTAGAAACAGCAAGAGGTATTCCAGCAGAAGCAATAGACATGAAAAAGGTATAAATAGTATAAGCATATCCATATAAAGCTCCCCCACGATCACCTATTATTGCATGAAAAGGTATAACATAAAAAAGTCCTAGTATCTTAGATACAACTATTCCAAGTGTAGTAATCAAAGCACCCTTAACAAAAGTTGTTTTATGCATTGTCTTATTCATATCATTACCTCCTATCAAAATTATAACACAAAAAAATACGAAATAAATTCGTATTTTATTAAGAATCATTATATATAATCATCGCTGAAAAACAAAATATTTGTTCTTCACTAAATACTGAAGCACTCACTTGATATTTTATATCAATTACTTCAATATTATTATTACTTATAAAACTATTTACATCTTCTTCTAAATCTAATTCATCTTCATAATCAAATATTTTTACTCTTATAGGCATCACCAAAATAATAATACCTTAAAAAATATAAAATAAATGTCGATAATTATAAAGAAAGAGTATTTTTTAAACTTAATACTTTATTAGTATTCTTCTCTTCTTCATTATTATCATAAATTTTAGATAACTCTTCATTTGAGTTAGAAAACAATAAATGATATGGTTTTTTCCATGAACACCAATTAGAAAAACATTGTGAAGAACTTGAAAACATCATATGAGCCAATGTATTATAATCATAATTTTTAATACATTCTCTGTATTTATCACCATCTGCTTTAGTAAATAATACTGGAGCAATTCCTTCATCTAATAAATGTTTATTCATAAGAATTCTTCCACATCTACCATTACCATCTTTAAAAGGGTGAATTCGCTCAAATCTAATATGAAATATTGCTTCCCTTAGGAAAAACTTAAATAATCTTTTATCCCTTTCTTCATCAGATAAAGTATTATCATTAAAATCTTCTAATCCTAAACCAAAATCATCTTCATAATCCGCAAGTAATCTTTGAATTTCACTAGGAACCATTTTCTTATCAGTAACTTTCATATTAGTACCAATAATAGTATTATTAGTTTTCTTAAAACCAATTTCCTTATCTGGATCAGATTGAACAATAATTGCATTTATATCTATAATATCTTTAGCTGTTATATCTTGTAATGTCATAGCATAATCAAAAGCATCTAAATGATCTTTCTTCATATTTTGTGCGATCTTTTTAGAATTCTCTTTTTCAAAATAAGCACTAAATAACTCACATATGTTTTTAGCGGTCTCTATTCCATTAAAAGATTTATCATCATTAAAAACAATAGTTTTCAAAGAATCATTTCTTAATTCAAAAAAATCATTTCTAACTATTTCAGCAATTTGACCTTTAGTCATAGAAGTATCAAAAGGTCCACTAAAATAACCTAACTTATGTGCAAAGAATACTAACATAGTATTAATATTATTATCTATATCAAGCTTTTCTAAGCCCGTTTTTGTTCTATAAATATTTAAAGATTCTTCATTTAATAAAGAATTTATTTTAGCACAACAATCATTATAATCAGTAAATGCTTTCTCAATAGTTAAACTTCCATGTGAAAAACTTTCTTTAAATTTCATAAGCAATATATTAAACAGTCTTTTTTCAAAAAAAGAACCCTCAATAACTACACCTTTCTTAAACATCATAATAACCCCCATTAATTGCGCTAATTATACCACATAATAAGGATTTTGTCAAAAAAAGGAGTTTTACTGATTGTGTATAATGGTTTGGGGATTACATACAAAAAGAGAAATCTCTGTTAAAATTGTAAGTGACAAAACTATACAAAGGAGATTTCTCATATGAATATTATACTACAAAATTATAATAATTTAATAAATAATTTAATAAAAGAATACTTTTCTAACAAAATTGAAAAAATTATTAGGTCTTTTAATAACTATGACATTCACATTTATATTAGTCTTCTATCATCTTTTGATGATAATATGAATTCTTTTATCTGTCATTCCATTAAATGCATTTTGGAAGAAATTGATAGATGTTATTGTAACTCTCTTGAAAGGAAAAGAAAATATCATATTAAATATAAAACAAAGCGTACTATTTTAACTATTTTTGGTGAAATTACTTATTATAGATTTTTCTACAAATCAAAACTGAATGGTTCTTGTTTTTGCTATGTTGATAGATTCCTTGGCTTAAAAAAATATGATTATTTTGATCCATACATTAAAGCTGAAATCTTAGACTATGTATCAGAAAACAATTATTCTAAGACCGCATATCATATAAATTCATTAATTGGTAATAGAATCTGTATTTCGAATAAAACATCTTTTATTTCGCGACAAACCGTTCGTAATATTATATTACATAGTACTCTTTCTAAGCCCAAAGTCAAACGTTTAAAGCCAGTTGATTCTTTATATATTATTTCAGATGAAAAATGGATTCCTACACAAAACAATAAAAGAAAAAAAGTAATGCAAAAATCAATTGTTATATTTGACGGATTCTTATCATATGGAAAGCGTAAAAAACTTAATCATAAAATGACTTTTTCAGGGAGAGATGAACAGTTTATATATGATGCTATAGATTATATTGAAGAAGCTTATGACACTTCAAAAATCAAATATATATACATGCTTGGTGATGGTGCTTCATGGATAAAAAATTTAAAATCATACTTTAATTATAATCCTAATATTACTATCATACAGGGTCTAGATAAATTTCACTTTAAACAATGTTTATGGAAAATATATCCTGATAAAGATATTTATAATGCATTATCAGAATATGTAGTTACTAATAATAAAAATGATTTTAACCGACTAACCAATGAGATATCAGATTTATATCCATCCAGAAAAGATAAAATTGATGAATATAAAAAATATATTCAAAACAATTGGACAAACATTTTAAACTTATATAAATATGATCTATCTTGCCCAATGGAATCACAAATATCGCATACATTCGCAGAATACTTTACATCACGTCCAAAAGCTTTTAATAAAACAACAATAAACAAACTAATAAAAATAAGATTACTAAAGAAAAATAATTATAATATAAAGAAATTATACTTAAACAATATAGATTCAAAAGAAGAAGTTGACTTAAACAGAAAAAATCTAGACTTTTCAATATTTTATAAAAAAGATACATATGAAATACAAATAGAGACAAAAAGAAAACATTTTTTAGGAATTTAAAAAAGGAATGATACTTACCATTCCTTAACAGATTTTTCTCAAAAATCCCCAAAACTCTTTACACTAACAGTTTTACTCTTATTTATTCGATTGACTCATGTAAATATATATGCTACATTGAGTTTAGGAACATTTAGTTGTTGGGTGTCTACCTTCATCCTATGAAAGGAAGGAGGTGATATGGTGAAAAAACGTGAATACGTTTGTAGGGTACTACTATATTTTGCCATAATTTTATTCCTTCTATTACTAATAATAGTAGAAATAAAAAAATGACACTTAAGTCTATGACTTAAATGTCAAACCAAAGTTTTGGGTAGACATTCAACGCGAAAAAACTGAATGTTCCCTTTTTTATTATATGAAGTTCCCTTCATCTACATACATACTATCATAAAATGACATAATTGTCAAAATAAGAGGAAGATTATTCCTCTTATTTAACAACTATATTAACAATTTTTCCCTTAATAACAATAACTTTTACTATTTCTTTTCCTTCAATATGTTTAACCACATTTTCACAATCTAAAGCCTTTTCTTTCATTGACTCTTCATCATCATCTATAGTTATTGTAATAGTTGCACGCACTTTACCATTAACTTGAACTGCAACTTCTTTTGTTAATTCTACAGTTTTAGCTTCATCATAAACAGGCCAAGTTCCTTCACAAATTGGTCTATATCCTATTTGTTCATTTAACTCTTCAGTAATATGTGGTGCAAATGGATTTAATAAAACCAATAATAAATTATAATCTTTTTTTGTAATAGTATCTAACTCATCATACTTATTTGCTAAAATCATCAAACTAGAAATAGCTGTATTATATCCAAGATGAGTCATATCATATTCTACTTTCATAATTGTTTTATTTTGTAATAATTCTAAATCCTTAGTAAATCCATCTTCATCATTTACTTTATCTTTTAATCTAATAACTTTATCTAAGAATCTACGACAACCTCTTAAAGAATCAGTACTCCAAGGAGCATCCATTTGATAGTCTCCCATAAACATTTCATAAACTCTTAAAGTATCTGCACCAAATTCATTAACAATATCATCAGGATTAATAACATTACCTTTAGATTTACTCATTTTAACATTATCTGCTCCTAAAACCATACCATGACTAACTCTAGTCCAAATCATTTCTTTATTAGGAACTAAACCAATATTATATAAGAATTGAACCCAAAATCTAGCATATAATAAATGTCTAGCAGTATGTTCCATTCCACCATTATACCAATCAACTTTATTCCAGTATTTCATCGCATCCATTGAAGCAAATTCTTCCTTATTATGTGGATCCATAAATCTTAAGAAATACCAAGAAGAGCCAGCCCATTGTGGCATTGTATCTGTTTCTCTTTTGGCGTCATGACCACAAACTGGACATTTACAATTAACAAATTCTTCAATCTTCGCAAGAGGACTTTCTCCTGTATCAGTTGGTTCATATTCCGTAACATCAGGAAGTAATACAGGTAAATCAGAATCTGGTACTGGAACCCATCCACATTCAGGACAATTAATCATTGGAATTGGTTCTCCCCAGAATCTTTGTCTACCAAATACCCAGTCACGCATTTTATAATTATTAACACGTCTAGCAATTCCCATATCTTCTAACTTATTAGTAATTGCTTCTTTTGCTTCTTCAACAGTCATACCAGTAAACTCTTCTGAATTCATTAACTTAGTACCTTTACCAAGATAATCTTGTTTTTCAAAAGCTTTAGTAGAAATATCTCCTTCTATTACTTGAACTATATCTAAGTTATGTTCTTTAGCATATTCATAATCTCTTTGATCATGAGCAGGAACTGCCATTACTGCTCCAGTACCATAATCTCCTAATACGAAATCACCTAAAAAGATAGGAACTTCTTGTCCATTTATTGGATTAATTGCTTTAATACCTTTTACTAAAACTCCTGATTTTCCTTTATTTAATTCAGTTCTATCCATTGCACTCTTCAATGAAGTTTCTTTTATATAAGCCATTACTTCGTCTTTATTTTCAACTCTAGGCATTAACTCATTAATTAGTTTTCCATCAGGCGCAATTACAAAGAAAGTAATTCCATATACAGTTTCAATACAAGTAGTAAAAATACTAAACTTTCCACCACCTACTATTTCAACATCCATTTCTACTCCGCTAGATTTACCTATCCAATTAATTTGTCCTAGTTTTACTCTGTCAGCAAAATTAGTATCATCTAATCCTTTTAATAAATCTTCAGAGTATGAAGCCATCTTAAGCATCCATTGACTTTTTTCTCTTTGTTCTACTTCACTACCACATCTTTCACATACTCCACCAGCAGCATCTTCATTAGATAAAACCATCTTACACTTAGGACACCAATTTACTTTAGTTTCTGCTTTATAAGCCATACCATGTTTAAAAAACTGAATAAATTGCCATTGAGTCCATTTATAATATTCAGGATCAGTTGTAGAAAAAGCTCTATCCCAATCGAAAGAAAAACCTAAAGATTTCATTTGATTTCCAAATACTTTAATGTTTTGTTCTACAACTTTTTTAGGATGTTGATGAGTTTTTATCGCATACTCCTCAGCTGGAGCTCCAAAAGCATCATAACCCATAGGGTATAAAACATTATATCCTTGTAATCTCATCATTCTTGCTAAAGCATCTTGAGCAGTATAACTTCTAACATGCCCAACATGTAATCCAGCTCCACTTGGATAAGGAAACTCTACCAATATATAATAAGGTTTCTTTTCACTACCAGTTTCTGCTTTAAATGTCTTATTATCTTCCCAATATTTTTGCCATTTCTTTTCAATTTTTAAAGTATCATTCATCTTTAATCATTCCCTTCTTTTTATAATATAAATATACTAAATGATAACTGAATACAATTACCACTATTACTAATCCAAAACCAATAAATAAAGCCAGTAAATAGTTATCAATTCCCGCAATCAAACTAACTACAATAGAAATATCTAAACTAGATACAACTGCTATTAAATGTAATATTTTCTTATATCCAATTTTATCTACATCAATTTTATATCTAGCCTTCAAATATAATAATTCAATAGGATCTTTTTTTACTTTATTTTTCTTCTTCTTTTTAATTCTTCTATAAACTACAAATAATTCATAAAATAAAAAGACTAATATAAAACACATAATAAAATATAATAATTCTTCCATATTACCTCCAAAAAAAAATAATTCATCATAAGGACGAATTATTCGCGGTACCACCTTAATTTATAAGTAAACTTATAATCTCTTATTGATAACGGAATTACCCATTTGCTCATATGACAAGTTCATAAAATTATTATATCTATTTCCACCATTCATAGACTCTCTAAAATAATAATATTTACTACTACTTCATAGTCATCACAAAACATATGTATATTATAACACATTTATTTAATAATAAAAGAAAAAAGTAAAAATAATTTTACTTTATAACACAATACTCCTTTCAATAGTTATCACAGACCTAAATCCAATGTCTACACTTCGCAGTGCTCGTTCGACACAAACTCGGGACAAGCCCTCGACTCACATCATTTTTTTCAAAAATGATGGATTCAAGATTATGAGATATGTGGGGACGGACGACTACTACCAATCGCAGCTAGAGGAGCCATAAGTGCCGACGTAACAGTTCGAACCACCAGTATCGCTCGCATACACATAGCCATTCGCGCGAGAGTAAGCATTCAAGCCGGAAACACTACAGGTGAAATAGGAAGAACGTCCCGTACCAGACTCTCTACAACGAGATGGATTTGTTGCATATCCAAAAGCAGTTTTTATTGCTTCTTTATTTGTTTCATAATAAGGACTAATATATCTTTCATCTACCAACCATGTAGATGTATCTATATCATATGTTTTTTCTCCTCGTAATGTGTATGTCCCTGCGACCATTCCTGTGTTCGCTTGAGCCATCTCCTCAGTTACCACAAATTCAACATAACTTTCTGTTACTATTCCATTTTCAAGTTTATGTTTCAAATAGAGTGGTATATCTTTACTAGATGCTGTTTTAATGGCAGATAAAGCTTCACTTGCTGTTTGATATTTAGTAATACTTGTTGGAAAGGTTTGATTTAACCATACTGCATTATATTTTGGATTCGTTGCACTTGAATTATACTTATTCACTGTATACACATATGGTTCTGGTTTAGCTATTGCATTACTATCACTTTGGACATATGTTACTGAAAATGTTAGATTTAATGTTTGAGCAGTACTTGGTATATCTGATACACTTATATCTTTTTTATATCCTACATGTACTTTATATTTTTCACTTGTTCCTGCTTCAAGTAAATGATTAGGTGCTATATCTACTCCATCTTCATATGTTACTTTATATTCTAAATAACTTGGAAGCGTTGTGATTTCTGTTCCATTTAATTTATTTGATACTATTGATACCATTCCGTCAATAGTTCCAGCATTTACCGCATCTACTGTAAATTCATAATAATCTCCTGGAATAGATAATGTTACTGAGTAGTTTACGGTAGTTTTATTTGTATCTATTGTAGGAGTTGAGGCAGTTACACTACCAGATGCAACACTGACATTTTCAAAGTGAATATCCCATGTTGGAGCATTTATTTGTGACGATCCTACAATATTTAAATTAGTACTTAGTACGGCATATCCTATTGATATTACTAATATCATTATAATTAGTATCATATAATTTAGTTTTCTTTTATTTTTATTATAACTATATCTCATCTACACTTCACCTATTATAAATATACCATACTGTTTTTTTATATGCAATTAAAAAAAGTAAAAATAATTTTACTTTTTCTTTCTATTTTCATCTAATTCTTGATAATCTAATACCATGTCAGTAACAACTTCATTAAATACTTCATTACTAATATTAGGTAAATAATTTCTATCCTCTAATCCTAAATTAGTACAAATATCTCTTTCTAATTCTTTTGTAGGATTAATAATAGGATGTTTCTTATCATCATACTTAAATATAGTACCTAAAGGATTATTTAACAGAATAGCTCTTTGACTAACATTAAAGTTATTATAACGACCATTCTTCTTAGACATTTCTAATAATACTAACTTTAATACTATATCATTAGAAAAACTATTTCTTAACCCTTCAATAACACTTCCATGCATATCCATACTATTTATATACTTAGTAACTTCTTTTAATACATCTTCTTTTCCTACATCATATAGTTCATATAAAAAATTATAATTATCTAATACTTTCATACAAACAAAGTCTAAATCATCTTTAACTCCATCAACAGAGTCTTTCCAAAAAGAAGGATTTCCTCTAAAGAAACATAAAGAAGAATACTTTCTAATAATATTATGAATATATTTTTTTTCTGCTTCATCTTTACCATTTAAAGAAGGAGCATAAAAATCATCTTCTAATTGTCCACTTAATAAATGAAAGATAACTGAATCATAAAAACTAACTTCATCATTAACATCAATATCATTTAAATAATGAATTAGATTAGCTGATACCAGTTTATCAATTCTTAAATTACTATCTTCTGCACTATCTCTCTTTTTCATAACTCCTCCTAGAATTCATTTATGTATTCTAATAACTTCAAGAATAAATTAGTATATTCTTTAGATAAACCTTTTTTCTTTAACTTACGTATAGCGATTCTTTTCTTATTCATTGGTAAATCACCAAATATTATATCAGATATTTCTTCTTTAAGATATGTATTAATCTTAAGATCCATCAAGATACTATCAATATCATCATTAATTACTCTGACAGCATCTATTTCAATATCTTTTCCTTTACAATTTATAGTTAATTGACCAATTGTAGGTACATCTTTTACTTCAACAATAAAATCATTACCATCAATATAGTTTTCACTTTCTAATTTATCAGCATTAAAATAAACTGTAACATTATCTGCTTGTTTAGTATTTCTAAATACCATTTTATAATTTCTTTTCTCAGGTGCAATACCACTCTTACCATCAATAGAACGGATAATTACCGTATAATTATTACGTAAATAGTTATAATCAATACTTGTCTTTAAATAATATCCTTCTCTATATAAAGTTGAAATACCATCATCTTCATATAAAGTATAAGTATTACTAACACCAGGGAATATTTGAATTTCCAAATCAGTTGGTAAACCGATATTATTATAATCACTTCTATTAGAAAATGGAATTATAGAACCAGCATGAGCAAATACTGGATAATCTTCTTCTTTAAAGAAAGAAACATATTTTTTATTACCAGGGAATTTCTTTCCTGTAACAAAGTCATACCAAACACCTTCAGGAACAAAGAAACGATGAATTGTTCTGTTCATAACTGGATCTTTAGAATCCAATATAGGGCAAACTAATAATTGTGAACCAAAATAATACTGATTACGATATAAATCATCATCATAAACCCACATATAATTATAATAAAATGGTTGTATTACAGGTGTTCCTGATTTTGTATAATTATAAGCTTCAGTATATAAATAAGGTATTAATCTATGTCTTAAACGTAAATAATCTGCCGCAATATTTTGTGTTTTAGGATCCCATAACCATGGCTCTTTCTTATAATATTTACCACGTGCTCCATGAAAACGAAGCATTGGTCCAAATACACTTAATTGAATATATCTTAAATATAACTCTCCATCTTCAATACCACCATGATTACCACCAACATCATGACTCCACCATGTAACTCCATTATTGGCTGCATTTAAATATAAAAATGGTAGTTTTTTCAAAGATGCCCAACTAATTTCACTTGATCCTCCATATAAAATTGGATAACGATGTGGAGCATAAATTGATCCTCTCGCAAGAATCAATGGTCTTTTTTGCTTATCTCTAGAAGAATCTAAATATAAATAATGATTAAGTGCCCATAATTTAGTAATATCTCCATTACTTCTCGCATCATTCCAAAAGAAATCTACTCCTAAAGCTTCTAATGGATGTAAAAGCATCTTAAATAACACATCTAATAACTTTGGATTTAAAGGATCAAACTGTACTACAGCTGAATTCTCAAGTTTTAAAAATTCTTTAACTTGAGGAAAAAACTGTTCATGTGGATAGATTCCTTGCGTTGGATCAATCACAACCCCAACATGTATTCCTCTTTTATGAAATTCATCTATCATTCCTTTAGGATTAGGAAATAATTCACTATTAAAAGTATAACCAGCTTTTAAATCCTTAAAATTTCCAACATCTCTTATATGCCAATCATTATCATATAACATTACAGAAAGCGGAACTTTAATTTTCTCAAAATGACGAATTAATTCTTTTGAACTTTTTTCATCATATTTATAATTTCTACTCCACCAATTACCTAAAGCATATCTAGGTATTAAAGGAGGAGCTCCAGTCATTTTAAAATAATCAAATAATGCTTGTTTAAAATCTCTATCATACATAAATACATACATATCAAAGTGATCTTGTGGTGGATCAGCTAAAGTTCCATCTTCCATAATCAACTTAGAATATGTATCATCTATAGTTGCGAAACCATCTAAAGAATATAATCCTTTTTCGAAGCTTTTAGGAATAGTCTCATCAACACTTATCATATTACCAAGCATATTTCTAGCTTCAGGATTACCTAAATACCAATCTTTATTACGATCTCTTTCTCTAGAAAGTAAAGTTATTTTTAAATTTTTCATTGGATCAACTTTAGTTCCAACATAAGGTTGACCTTTTATATAAGTAAGTAAAAAATACTTAGTAGTTAACTCTAACATAGTAGCATCTTGTCTTAAAGAAAAATCAGGCATCCCAATATTTCTTTTTCTAATTAACTGTGTTGGTCTATCAACAAAAACACCAGATGCTGAGTATTCCAAACGTACCACTCTTTCGCTAATAACAGTAATACGATAATTTTGGCCATCAACAACAGTTTTTTTATCACTCTTAGCCTTTGTATAATCTACTTCAAATTGTTTTCCAAGTGGATACATACGAACACCTTCCTATTATTCTATTAACATAATAACATAATTAAAAATATTTTAAAAGAAAAATAAAGATTTATTTATCTAAATTTATCACATAGTATTCTTCCAAAGTCATATCATTATCATGTATTTCTGTCGCAACATCAACTCCAACATATCGATAATGCCAAGGTTCACTCCTAAATCCTGTAATTCCCTCATATTTTTTTGTAAATCTTTCAATAAATCCATACTTATAAGCATTATCCTTCATCCAACCATATTCTTTTGAATTCGCAAAAACATTAGAATTCAAACTACCAATATCAAAAGCAAGTCCTGTTTGATGTTCAGAATATCCTGGTTTTGCAACAAACTTTTCCACATATTTTTCTCCATAAGTTTTAAGATATAAATCACTTAAATCAACCTGATCCTGATAACTTCTATAAGCTGAATTAATAATTATAGAATATCCTTCTTTTGCTGCTGCCTCACTCATTTTCTTATAAGCATTTAAAGCAAGCCTACTACAGTATAAATCATTTGAAGAAGCATACTTTGAATCAATTTTAACTAAATCATCTGGTTCAAACTCCTCACTTAAATATCTATGTTTATTTACTAACATTGTTAAAGAAAAATCACTAACCAAAACACTATTCTCATAATCATTAAGATCTAAATCTAAATTAACATATAAAACCGTTAATTCTTCATCTTCTCCAGTATCCATAGAATATTTAACATATCTATCATAATTATCTAGCTTAGCATAACTAACAGAAAAGAACTCTTCCAAATACTTTATTTTTTCTCTTTTACTAAATCTTTCAACAGCCTCATCACTACCATGAGTAATTATTATATTTATATCATTTGGATTATATCCAACAGTTAATAGTTTATTTATATTTCTAATTAAATGTTTATGATTAACATATTTAATTTTTCTATAAAATTCTAAATTATCTTCAATATAATCTTTACTTTCAAAAGCAGCATTTAAAGTCTTATTCTCACCAATAGATAATACATAATACTTCTTAAATGAAAACAATATCTTTCTACTTGCCTCTTTACTATATCCAAGTCTTGTCAAATCATTAATCTGTTTTATATAGAATAAAAATAATCCTAAAGATATTAATAAAATAATTCCCAATATTTTTAATATTTTACTATATATAGGTTTAAGTTTTTTCTTTTTAACAACTTTCATACTCTTCACCATTATAATCATACCACAAATCATTGTTAAAAACTATTATCATATGATATAATTAAATCGTTTTTAAAGGAGCTACTATGAATAATTTTATCTATTCTAATTCAAATAAAAGATATCATACATTAGATTATTATTATAAAAATAAATTTAATAGTAAAGTATCAAAAATTAGTTTAAATGCTGGTTTTACTTGTCCAAATATAGATGGAAAAGTAGGTATTGGTGGATGTATATATTGTTCTAAAAGTGGTAGTGGAGAATTCGCAGGAAATATTGAAGATTCACTAGAAAAACAATTCAATGATATTAAAAAAGTAATGTTAAGAAAATGGCCTAATTCTAAATTTATTGGTTATTTTCAAGCTCATACTAATACGTATGCTCCCGTCGAAGAATTAAAGAAAAAATACGAAACAGTCTTAAATCAAGACAATGTAATAGGATTAAATATCGCAACAAGACCCGATTCCATAACAGATGAATGTTTAGATTATTTAGAAGAATTAAATAAAAAAACATATTTAACTATTGAATTAGGACTTCAAACTATAAAAGAAGAAACTTCTAAACTAATTAATAGATGCCATTCCCTAGAATGTTTTGAAAATATGGTCAAAAAGCTTAGAGAAAGACAAATAGATGTAGTAGTTCATATAATTAATGGCCTTCCTAATGAAACAAAAAAAGACATGATAAATACTGTTAAATATTTAAATAAATTAGATATTCAAGGTATAAAAATACATATGCTTTGTATAACTAAAGATACTCCTATAGAAAAACTATTTAAAAATAATAAGTTTAAATTACTAAGTAAAGAAGAATATATAGATATAGTTATAGAACAATTAGAATATCTACGTCCAGAAATAGTAATTCATCGTCTAACTGCTGATCCTAAAATAAGTGATTTAATAGAACCTAAATGGATTACCAAAAAGTTTACTGTTTTAAATGATATTGATAAAGAAATGGTAAAAAGAGACACTTATCAAGGAGCTAAACTATGAAATTACTATACATAATAATTATAAATATCTTATCATTTATACTAATGGGTTGGGATAAATACTCAGCTATTAAAAACAATTGGCGAATTAGTGAAAAGAACCTTCTAGGATTGTCAGTACTAGGTGGAGCTTTTGGAACATTATTAGGAATGATTGTTTTTAGACATAAAACAAGAAAAAAAAGTTTTACTTATACAATACCTATACTTTTAATATTTAATATCTTTTTATATTTAAAAATACTAAATATATTGACTCTCCCCTTAAGGTAAGTGATAAATTATAGAAAAAGGAGGAAATAGTATGTATAAAATAGGAGAATTTTCTACACTAAATCACATAACAATAAAAACATTAAGATATTATGATGAAATAGGTTTATTAAAACCATCTATAGTAGATAAGTACACTGGTTATAGATACTATAGTAATAATCAAATAAACAATATTAATAATATAAAATATTATAAGGAATTAGGACTATCTTTAGAAGAAATAAAAGATCTTCTAAACAACAATAATAAAAACGTTTTAAACAATAAGAAAAATGATATTACTAAACAAATAATAGAATTAAATAATCAATTAAATAGATTAAATAATATCATAGAAAACAACAAGAAAATAGAACTAATACCATATATAAATAAACCTATAGTATGTAAAAAAATAACATTAAAAAATAAAAATTACTATTTTTTGGAAATTGATAAAGTAAAAAAAGAAATAATAGAAGCAGGATATACTCCAATAGATAGAATAATATCATACCTAGAAATAGGCTTTGTAGATGAAAATATTGATACTTTAGTAGGTTACACTGTAAAAGAAAAAGTAAGACATCAACATAACAATGATTCTTTAATAGAATTATTTGGTCAATTAAAAAATGAAAAAACATTAGTAGGACACGATGATATGAAAAATATTGAAAGTCTATATTCTGAAATGATTAAATATGCAAATGATAATAATATCCAAATACGTGGATTCGCAACAGGAGTATTAAAAGATAATAAAGTTGAATTATACATAGAAGCATATGACTTAAAAGAAAAAAATGAAGACTATGAATATTATCTAAGTAAATATACTCCAACAAAAGAATTAGATAATAATTTAGTTGGAACATATATTATTAAAGATATCTTACCAGATCACTTATATATGTTTAATCCAAATAAACAAAAAAATACTACAGATACAAAATATAATGAACTTATTCTAAATAGTGATGGAACTACAAACTATAAAGAAATTAATTGGAATAAAAAAGAATTAGTATTATCACTAGAAGATAAACTAATACCTCTTCCAATACATTTATTTAAATATGATGATAAAAAATACTTAGAAATACTAATGAATGAATCATATGAGTACTTCTATTCACAAAGACCAATGTCATACATATACGAAAAAAAATAATTACTTCTTGTTTCTACCAAAATTATGGTTTATAATTACTTTAAGGTAGGAATTAAAATGAAGTTAAAGAATAATGAAAAAAGAATAATTACAGTCTTAGTAGGTATCTGGGGAATATTTTTAATACTAAGCGGATTACTAATGAATAAACAGGTAAAACCTGTCATTAAATATAATTATAAAGTTAGTTATGAGAAAAGAAAAATTGCGCAAGCTCAAGCTAAAACTAATGAAATAAGGCTAAAAGATATAACAATAGAGATTAATAATCCCATAAGTGTAGATATTAAAGATTATCTAGAAAATGCTGATAAATTAAATGAAGATATTTTAAATGCACTAAAATTAGATACATCTTTAGTAAATATAAATGAAGCTGGAACATACCAATATACAATTACTTATAAAAAGAAAAAATATGTAGGTAATGTAATAGTTAAGAAAAAAGAATTACCTAATATGACTTTAACTCTTAAAACAATTACATTAAAAATTGGTGAAACTCTATCAAGTAATCCAAGAACATTCATAAATGAAGAAATATCTGATGAAGTTTATAATAATTTAACATTAGATATATCAAAAGTTGATACTACAAAACAACAAGATTATGAATATTATATAACTTATAAAGGAGTAACTTATCAAGGTAAAGTTGAAGTAAGAGCTCCTGGACCAACAGTAATACCACCAAAAGCTGAAAGTAGTGATATTACCTGTCCAAGTGATGCTGTTAGTCAAAACAACACTTGTATTTGTACAGATCAAGAAAAAGAATATAATAAAGAAACAAAAACATGTATTAAAAAAGAAGCTTAATTAAATGAAGTTGTAAGATAAAAGTAGACACAAAAAGAATGTGTTTACTTTTTCTTTTGTTAAAATATTTATAGGAGGTAATAATATGGCAAGGAAAGGTCAAAAATTCAAATCATGGTCAGCTGAAGAAAAATTTAAAATAATAAAACCAATTATTAATTTAGAAATGAGTTTAACTCAAGTTGGTAAAAATACTAAAATTAGTAATAGTATGTTGTATTCTTGGACAAAAGCATATAAAGAAAGAGGCATGGAGGGATTAATTAATAAAAAGAAACCGGGCAATCCGCTTTCTAAATATTCAAGAAGAAAAACTTTAACTAAAGAAGAACAATTAGAATATGAAAATATGAAATTAAGAATTGAGAATGAATTATTAAAAAAAGGATACCTAATGAAAGGAGATGGTATGATTGTAAAATTCATGAAGTAACTCAAATCAAATATGAAATAATAGAACTTTTAAGCAAAGATTATAATGTTAAGTCCTTATGTTTAATAATGAAAGTATCTAGGTCTGGATATTATAAATGGTTTAAAAATAAAAATATATTAAACCGTTATGAATTAAATAGAAAAGATTTAGGAGAATTAATTAAAGATATTCATAAAAGAAAACCAAGTTATGGATACCATAGAATATGGAAAAGAATAATAGAAGAAACTGGATGGGTAGTTTCACCAAACTTAGTACATAAAGTATGTAAAATATTAAAAATTAAATCTAAAGCTAAACATTATAAATATAAAAAAGCAGGAGAAGAATCAGTTAAATATGAAAATATAATAGGATATAATTGGAATACATCTAGACCATTTGAAAAAATTGTTTCTGACACAACATCATTTTATTTTAAAAAGAAAAAATATGATTGGACGTTTTACTTAGATGTATTCAACAATGAAATTGTTGGTTCAGATGTAAGAGATTCGCTAAATGGTAATGGAATAATTAATCATAAAGAAGCAGTAAACAATATGTTAGAAAACAAAATAAAAAGAGGATATAAAGACCTAAAAACTATTGTTCACACAGATCAAGGGTCAGTATATTCCTCAGTGTCATTTAACAATATATTTGATTCTTACAATGTCACCAGATCTATGTCTAGAGCTGGTACACCAACAGATAATCCAGTAATCGAATCCAAAAACGGCTGGATTAAGAAAGAAATGTATATTGATTTTGACATAAATAATTATAACACAGTTCAAGATTTTATTAACGATATAGTTTGGGATAATAATAATTATAGACCAAGTTATGCATTAAAATATAAAACCCCAATTGAGTATAGAACTCAATTAGGGTTCAATTAATATTCTTTTTGTGTCTACTTTTTATTGACTACTTCAAATTAAATTGCTTCTTTTTTTAACTTAAATTTATTATTTCACCGTCAACAACATCGATTAGTTCATAATTAGGTTTTCTAGATAAACCAGGCATTGTCATAATATTACCTAGTAACACTGTTATAAATCCAGCACCAGAATACCATCTAATATCTTTAACAGTAACAGTAAAGTCAACAGGAGCTCCAAGCTTTTTAGCATCATCAGAGAAAGAATATTGTGTTTTAGCAACACAAATTGGAACATTAGAAACACCATTCTTCTCTAGGATTTTAATTTTATCCATCATCTCTGGTGTATAGACAACATCACTAGCTCCATAAATACTCATACATATTTTATTGATTTTAGAAACGATACTATCATTCAAATCATATAGATAAGTAAAATTATTACACTTACATTCTAATACTTTAGAAGCAAGATCTTCTGCACCTTTACCACCATCTACATAAGCAGTTGAAAGAGCAAATTTAAATCCTTTTTCTTCACAATGTTTTTTAACCATTTCAATTTCTTCATCTGAATCAGTATTATACTTATTAAGACATACTACAACATCTACACCGTACTTTGCTAGATTATCATAGTGTCTATCAAGATTAGCAAATCCAGAAGCTAAAGCTTCATCATTTCTATCAAATATCTTACTTTTTTCTACTCCACCATGATATTTTAACGCTTTTATTGTTGAAACAAGAACAATCGCATCAGGTACTAAATTACCAACACGGCATTTAATATCCAAAAATTTCTCAGCACCTAAATCAGCTCCAAATCCAGCTTCTGTAATAACATAATCGGCATAACTTAAAGCAGTTTTTGTTCCTATAATACTGTTACAACCATGAGCTATATTGGCAAATGGACCCCCATGGATAATAGCCGGAGTATTCTCTAATGTTTGTACTAAATTAGGTAGTATCGCATCTTTTAATAAAGCAACTAAAGATCCTTCTACCTTTAAGTCTCTTACATAAACATATTCCTTTTTACTATTTAAACCAACAACAATATTTCCTAATCTATTCTTTAAATCATCCAAATCAGTAGCTAAACAAAATAAAGCCATTATTTCAGACGCAGAACTAATAGAAAAATAATCATGTCTTCCACCCGCAACTACATCTCTTAAAGATCTATCATTTACATCTAAACAACGATTAAAAGTTACTTCCTGAATATCTAAACTATTACCAAAATAAATATGATTATCAATAGCAGCACTAATAAGATTATTTGCAGAAGTTATCGCATGCATATCACCAGTAAAGTGAAGATTAATATCTTCCATAGGAACAACTTGACTATATCCTCCACCAGTAGCTCCACCTTTCATTCCAAAAACAGGTCCCATAGATGGTTCTCTAAGAGCCAACATAGCTTTCTTACCCATTCCTTTTAAAGCATCAGCTAACCCAATACTAACTGTTGTTTTTCCTTCTCCAAATGGTGTAGGACTAATAGCAGTTACTAATACTAGTTTTCCTTTAGGATTCATATTAGAACACTTAATCTTAGCTTTATAATCACCATATAATATTAACTCGTCATCACTAATTCCAATACCTTTAGCTATATCTTTTATAGGCAGTTTTTTACTGTTTCTTGATATTTCTATATCTGTCATCAAATCACCTCGCTAATATTATATCATATTTACTAATTTTATTAATTATTAAATATATTTATTTCAAATTTAAAAATTCACTAAGTATTTTTAAAAATTTCAAATAAAAGTACCCTCCTTTCATGAAAACCTCCATTTGTAAAAAAAATTATTACTTGATATTATTAACCCCGTTAAGAAAAAAAGGAGGGATAATTATAAAAAAATTAAAATTTTTCTTAATAATAATTATATTAGTTTTCACAGTCTTTATACCTAAAGTAAAAGCAATTGAAACAGCCAATTTCTATGAGGCAGAATATATTGATGGAATCTATATGAATAGATATGATCCTAAAACGCGTACCACGTATTATCAAAAAGCCAGGTTTTTCAGAAGATATTATAAAAATATTTTCTCTTACTGTGTTGACCCATTTGCCTTTTTTAACACAAATGTATTATATACAGAAATAGAAAAGCCACCAATCTTATCAGTAGACCAAATGAAAAGAATAACTAAAATAGCTCATTTTGGTTATAATTATAAAGATCATACAGATGTAAAATGGTATGCAATAACACAACTAATGATTTGGAGAGTTAGTGAACCAAATGCCGATTTTTATTTTACTGATTCATTAAATGGTAATAGAATTAATGCTTACGAAAATGAGATACAAGAAATTAATAATTTAATCTATGAATATGAAAATTCTTTTAATATAGAAAAAGAATACAACTTAGTAGAAGATGAATCATTATCACTAACTGGAAACTTTAAATATATTCAAAATAATTATAATGAACTACAAATAACTGATACTTCTCTAACAAGCATACCTCTAAAAGAAAAAGAATATAACTTCAAATTTACAAAAAAAGATAATTACTACAATAGCCCTTATATATTCTTTACAGGAGAAAATACACAAACTCAACTACAGACAGGTGACTTTGAAAAAGAAATAGTTGAATTAAAAGTAAATGTTAAAAAGACATCACTTACTGTTAAAAAAATAGATGAAGATACTAATACTACTACTCCTAGTGGTGAAGGAGAACTAAATAACTCTGTTTTTCAATTATTAGATAATAATAAAAATCTAATTCAAGAGTTCACACCTAATACAATACATAAGATAGATAATTTAGGATTTAATACCTATTATATAATAGAAATTAAACCAGGAGTCGGTTATACTTTAAATGAAAAAATATATCAAATAGATATTACTCCAAATAATCCAATAATAGAATTAGCAATTCCTAATAAAATAATTGAAAAGAAAATAATAATACAAAAAAAATATGGAGAAACTAATAATCTATTAAATGAAAGTAACATAACATTTAGAATATTTAATAATAAACACGAACTAGTAAAAGAATTAACGACTAATGAAGAAGGTATAATAGAAACTATTTTACCATATGGAGAATATGAAATAGTTCAACTAAATACAACTGATGGATATCAAATAAACGATCCATTTCAAATTCTTGTCAATGATACAGAAGAAGAATATATTGAATTAAAAGACTATAGAATAAAAGTACCAGATACCTACACTAATAATAATATATTATTATTATTTCTAATAAAGATAATACTTGCGTTATGTTAAAAAAAATATATCTAGTACTTTTAATCACAATACTATTTCTCTTTCCATTATCAATAATAAAAGTTAATAATAAAGATATTCAATTCAATAATTTAATAGTATCTAATAAGGAAAAACCTATTGCCAAACTCATAATAAATAAAATTAAATTAAATGAATATCTTTATAATATTAATAGTAATGAGAATAATATTGAAAAACATGTAACTATATTAGAAAATTCAATATTTCCTAATAATTCTAATAGTATAGTCTTTATAGCTGCCCATTCTGGTACTGGTAAAATAGCTTATTTTAATAATTTAGACAAACTAGAAATAAATGATTCTATAAAGTTTATCTATAATAATAAAACATATACTTATATAGTTAAAGATATATTTGAAGAAAATAAAAATGGCTACATAAATATAAATAAAGAATTTGAAGATCAACTAGTTCTTACTACTTGTTCTAAAAACAAAAATAAACAACTCATAGTAAATTGTATAAAAAAAGAGTCTATTCAAAATTAGACTCTTTTAATAATTTAATAGCTTCATGTATTTGATTATCATTTTCAAATTTAGGATCTGAATAAAACTCATCATTTAAAGAAACTTCTAAATCAGGTTTTAATCCCTTTTCATTTAACCATTTTCCTTTAGAAGTTAACCACTTTTCAGTAGTATATTTAATACTACTTCCAGTACTTAAAGATTGAGAATTCTGAACAGTACCTTTACCATAAGAAGTTAAACCAACTAATTTTACTTTCTTATAATTATCTTTAAAACAAGTAGCTAATATCTCAGAAGCAGAAGCACTACCTTTATTCATAAGAATTACAACTGGATAACTTCTTACCTCATCAGATGTTGAATATATTTTTTTTACTTTTCCTTTATTTTCTATTTGATATAAAACTGTTTTTTTATTAAAGAATAAACTTAAAATATCTCTAGTTTTATTTAAATGTCCTCCCGGATTATCCCTTACATCAATTATTAAACTATTTATTCCTTTTTTCTCTAATTTTAAAAGTTTACTTGAAAACTGTTTATAAGTATTAGCCGCAAAAGATGAGATACTAATATAACCAATCTTACTATCTTCATCAGCAATTTTAGAAGTTACACTATCAATCTCTATATTACCTCTTGTAATCACATAATCTAATTCCTTATCACCTCTTAAGACTGTTATCTTAACTTTAGTACCAATTTTACCCTTAACTTTTTTAGTTATATTATCACCATATAACCCTTTAACATCCTCACCATTTACTTTAATAATATAATCTCCTATTTCAATTCCTACCTTTTTAGATGGTGAATCATTTAAATAATCAATAACTTTATTATATTCTTTTTCCATATCATATTGAATACTAACACCTATTCCTACAAATTCACCATCAATAGTTTCATTAAAAGCATCCGCAACATCACTATCAATAAAATTAGAATATGGATCATTTAAAGAATTAATCATCCCTTTAATAGCTGCATCAGCTAAATCATTTCTATCAACTTTATCATAATAATCTTTAATAATATTATCATAGGTACTAACAATCTCTGCAACCTTAGCATCTGATCCAACCTGATACTTACTATAAGTAATAACATACCCTATAAATATACCAAACGATATCGCAATGATTATAACCACAATAACTTCAGATATTGAAAAATCACTATCTTCATTTTCTAAATAATTATTAGATACAAAAGAAAAAGATTTTCCAATATTATTTTTAATTCTTTTTAAAAAAGAGGCCTTCTTTTTTTTATTATGCTTTTTCTTCTTCATAATTTCCTCTCCCAACTATATAATAGTTTATCATATAAAATAGTTTTTTAGTACAAATAAAAAGACAATTAAATGTCTTTTATTTTAATTCTTCAGTTATACTAGCTTCCCCTTCTAAGTAACTAGTAACCTTATGATCAACTACTTTTATTAGAGTAGGACCATTAATTTTAAAATCAGCAGAAGTCTCTACATTTTTATTTGACTCTTCACTAGTAGCATATTTCTTATTAAATGAATTACCCATATTAACTGTATATATTTTATTTCCTCGTCCTTTATAATCTTCAACTAATGTCTCATATACAGATTTAACATCTTCATTACTCTCATCATAGAAAATAACATAATATTCTCCATCACTCATATTTAAAGCTCTACCAACAATAGTTTTATCTTCACTAATTACAACTTCTTCAGCCTTTTCATCTTTTTTATCAGTATCTTTATCAGTTAAAAATATAGTTAATAAATAGAAACAACAGAAGAATGAAATAACTCCTAACACTACAAATAGTTTTCCCCAAACATCTCCTAAAAAAGAATCATCTTCTATTAATATGTTTTTTTCAACGTTTTTTTCTTTATTCTTTTTTATTCTTTTTTTGTTTGCCATAAAAATCACCTAAAATGATTATACCACGTTATAAAGAGATAAGTAAAACAAAATAGTTATTTTATCGCAATTACTCCAGTAATAGATTGAGCTATTTCAACAAGTTCTTCACCACTCATAACATCACTAACAATATAATAGTCAACTCCACCACTAGTCCAAGATATTGAATTATCAGTCATAACTCCAAAAGTATCCATCAACATAAATGGCTCACCAGAAGTTGGCACAACAGTAAAATCATTAAATACTTCAGCCGTTTCTTCTACAAGCAAGAAAGATTTTTCACCATCATAACTCATAATTACCCTTTGACCATTACTCTTATCAATCTTTTCCTCATCTACTAATTTAGTACCATTCGGTAAAAACATTGGATAAATAATATCATCTAAATTTCCAGTAGTTTTTTCAGTATCTTCATTTTTCTTAACTACAGAATCTAAATTAAAATCATTTTTATCAAACTTAGGATTATAATCAACTTTATTAAAAATCATACTCATACAATCTACATCATTATCATCATAAACAGTTGCTTTTAAAGGTTTAAAACTATTATTAAATACAAATCTTTGTTTAACAAGCCTACTATTATTAGGATAATTAACTTTACTATCAATAAAATATCTACCATTTACTTTTTTAAATTTCCAATCTTTATCAGCTTTAATATCTCTTAAAACAGTATCTAATAAATAAATCTGTGAATTATTATAAGGCCATTCACTTTGAAATTTAAAGCTTTTATTTAGTGCTGGAGTTAATACATAAACACCATCATCATTTTTTAAAATTATCTGCGTATGATCATTACTAGTATTAGTTAATGTAACTTTATAATTATCATCCTTTTTATATAAAACTTTAACTTTATATTTATATACATCATCATTATTATGAACAGTAAGTATACCATCTAGTTTATAACCACTGCCATTCTTAATCTTTTTTGATAAAGAAGAAATAAAACTACTCTTGTTTATATTTACACAACCAGTAAGTATAAAACATATGATAAACACAACTATTATTTTTTTCATAATCCACCTCATCTATTAAAAGATATGAAAAAAAAATAAAAAAAGAACAAAAAAAAGAAAGCTAAATGCTTTCTTTTATGAAACTGCACTAATTTTTACCTTAATCTTCTTTGTCTTTGAAGAATATGATAACTTCAAGTCATTTCCAGTAACTTTAACTTCAACGTCATATTCACCAACGCCTAAGTCTTTCAAATCAACATATGCTTTGATATCAGATGCTTGAATATTTTTAATAGCATCATCACTACCTTGAACTACAACAGTTACCGCACGAGAAGCAGTATCAAGTGCTTGTACTTTTAATCCTGCTCCTATATTTTCAGCAGACACAGATATATTTTCAAATTCCTTACTTGCACTATTATCAATTATAACTTTTACATTTAATGTCTTAGAACTTAATTCAGTAATTCCTTTAGGTTTCTTTAATGTTACATTATATTCCTTATTACTTTCAAGACCCTTAACATCAATTTCAACTTCTAACTGATCTATTGCATCTATTGCAGCTTGTTCACCATAAACAGTAATCTTAGTTAAGTTAGCATCCATAGATTTTATAGATTTTCCAAATGCTAATTCACCTTTTGGAACAACCTTAATTGGGATTTCTTTACTTGGTGATGTAATAGTTACATTGGCTGCTACCGTTTTTGGAACAATCTCAACATCAACTATTTTTCCATCATTATCATAAGCAACAAGTGGAATATCTTTTACAGTGATATCTCCTGCTCCAGGATTAGGAATACTATTAACATCTAATAATGCCTTAACACTAGCAACCTTATCTAATTTGTATTGAGCACCCTTAATAATAACATCATTACGGTCAATAGCAACATTACTTATATATAACTTAGTATCTAAATTTTCTTGGTGTAATATATCATAAGTTAAAGATCTTGTTTCACTTACTTTCTCATAAATAGTAACAGTTACTTGAGAAGGATCTAACTTATAATCAAGTGATTTCAATCTTTGAGTATACTTTAAAGTAACTTTATGATTCCCTGGTTTTAATCCAGTTAAATCAACACTAACTCCCTTAGATGGAGCTTGTTTAGCCAAGAAGATATGTCTTCTTTGACCAATTAATGTAATATCAACATCTTTTGGTAATCCTTCAACAACATAAGATTCTTCATTATAAACCGCAGTAACTGGTTGATTATAAAGAATCTCAGCATATTGATCAATCATAATATTAGACTCCTGATCAATAACAATAAAAACTCCAAAAGCTAATAATAAACTAACTACTAATAAAGTTGATTTCTTTCCTGCTATACTATCAAATCTCTTCGCAATGTATTTACCTAAATCCATTAGTTTCAAGATTAACTTTGTAAGAGGAATAATAACCCACTTATCTAAAAACTTTCCTAAATAGTGAAAAAATCCATATATTATCTTACCTATCTTCTTCATATATTTCATCCTCACCTACTTCTTCTTCATAATCTGCTTCTTGTTTAGGTTTTAACTCATCAATCAATAGCATACGAACATCATCAAGAGTTAAATTATAAAGCATCTCACCCTTTAAAGCAATTGAGACTCTTCCAGTTTCTTCAGAAACAACAATACATATAGCATCAGTTTCTTCAGCTAAACCTAAAGCAGCTCTATGACGTGTACCTAATCTTCGATTTAACTTAGAACTATTACTTGTTGGGAAAACAGCTCCGGCACAAGTAATTCTATCACCTTGAATAATAACACCACCATCATGTAATGGATTACCTTCATAGAAAATCGCAATCAATAAGTCACTTGATAAATCTGCATATAACTTTTTAGCTTTATCAATATAATTACCTAAACTAATATCTCTTTCAATTACAATTAATGCCCCAATTCTTTCTTTTCTTAAATAATCAATTGCATTAATCATCTCATAAACTAATCTTTCTCTCTCATCAACAGTAAGAACCTTATGTCTTCCTAAAAGCTTACTTCTACCTAATTGTTCAAGAATAGTTCTAATCTCAGGTTGAAATATAATAATTAACGCAACTGGTCCCCATTGAATAATATAATCTAGTAAATATCCTACAGTAATAAAACCTAACCAATCACTAATAATCTTTAATATAATTACAAAAGCTACACCCTTAAAAATTAAAGAAAGCTTAACATTATTTTTAATATTTTTTAATATATAGTAAAAGATAAACCAAACTAATGATATATCTACAATTTTTCTTGCCATTGATAATAAATCTGCAAATGTAATTGACATGACATCATCTCCTAACAGTATGCATCTTTCATGCACATACCTATTATATATGATATCATTTATATTCCTTTTTTACAACCTCAAACAAAAATAAAAAGGATTTAAAAATCCTTTTTTAATACTTTATGACCATGACCACCTTTTTTATAATCATAGTCTTTATCAATTTCTAAATCATAATCA
>JAFVEF010000015.1 GCA_017478105.1 Bacilli bacterium
AATATATTATGCAAGAGTAAAAGAAGTATATAATAATTGTCAATAATAATATTATTTGGGGTAAGGGGCATTGCGCTCTTTTTTACTATTTAAGACTAACAAAAAAAGACTTGACAATGGTTAGCAAGTCTCCCTTCATTAGAAGATTGGCTCCACCCAACTTATTAAATGTTCCAGTACATATTATAGCAAACAAACGTTCTATACACAATAGTATAATTTAAAAATATGTAAAAAAATACTATAATATTGTTAAAATTATATGAGATTTGTTAAGTAGGATATAAGATATTTGCTAAGTTCTATAAATAAAGGAAAGCTAATTTGAATTGTTTTAAAAATGAAATAAATGATATAATCTGTATGGAAAGGATTATACTATGATAGAAAGAATTACTAAAAATGAAGAAAGATTAGATAGTATTATTGATAATGTAAATCAATTAAATAAAGCACTTACTAATTTTAATAAAGAAAAAAAGAATATTATTCTGCTAAATAATTATTATAAGAGTAAGAATTGGATAAAGGACAAAGATGATTATGAGAGTGGTAAAATTCCCAAAATCAAAGCCGGAGTATTAAGCGAAGACTTAGTCTGGAATACTTTAGAAAATGTTGATGAATTATTAGTTGAAATGGAAGAAATAATTAAGTATTTAAAAAGATAAATAAATCCACAATAATTGTGGATTTTTATTTTTAATTCATATAATTTATCAGGAGGAATTATGTTAAAAATATATTATTTAAAAGAATTACTTATAATATCAATAGTTCTAAGTACAATATCATGTACGTTTGTTCAAAAAACTAAAAGTTTACTAAATAATAGTAAAGTTATTTCTATTTATTCACTGATAATAAATATAATAATGGGATTGTTCTTCTCCTATACATTCACAACCATATCATTCCCAAATAGTATTTGGATAGGCCTTCTTTCATTTATAGGAGCTGATTCCATATATAAATCATTAGAAGGAAAAATATCATCTTATAGAACTATCCAAGAAAGAAAAAATACTAAAAGTAGTAATTAACCAAGAACTATTTCTAATATCATCATAATACTAAATCCTAGAAGTAATACAAAGGCCATTAAATCATTATTATCATTTTTTTGACTTTCTGGGATTAATTCCATAGTACAAACAAATATCATAGCTCCAGCGGTAAAAGAAAGAATAAAAGGAAGTAAGTATCTAACTTTGAGTACCAATAAAGCCCCAATAAGTGCAAATACAGGTTCGACAATAGCACTTAAAGAACCAATAAGAAAAGATTTCCAACGAGTTATTCCAGCTCTTCTAAAAGGGAGACTAATAGCACTTCCTTCAGGAAAATTCTGTATCGCAATAGCTAGAGTCAAAGTAAGTGCCGATACTAATGTAGCATTATCTAAATTATAAGGAACTGCTCCAAAAGCAACACCTAAAACTAACCCTTCTGGAATATTATGTAAAGTTATTGAAATAAAAAGCATTAAACAACTTTTAATATTATTTATATTATTATTTTTATCTAATGAACTAAAAAAATAATCTCCAATCCATAGAATTAAACCACCTAATAAAAAGCCACTAACTATAACAATAGGAACATTAAGTTTATACTTAAAAGCTATATCAACAGCAGGATTTAATAAAGAAAAAAATGAAGCAGCAATCATTATACCAGCAGAACTCGATAACATCCCATCCATAATATTTTTATTCATCTTTTTAAAAAACACAACAACACCAGAACCAAGAGCAGTAATAGTAAAAGTAAATATACCCGCAAGTAATGCTTGATAAACAGGACTCATTTTTGAAAAAAACAGAAACAATTAATCACCATTATAAAATATGCAGTTTTCAATTATTATGTTAAGAATATATTGTAAAAAAAAATAAAAAAAGATATAATAAAATATATAATTAGAATAATACGGGGTGATTCCAGTGATTGTTAGACTGATCAAAAAGAATAAAATCACTAACTTTTTCCTTCCAAGTGTAGTATCTGGAAATTACTGGATAACCGACACTGATTCATTAGGAAATAAAAGAAACTTAATAAACGTTGAAGAGTTTAATGGCGAATGGAAAATCAAAAGTGACTTTGAAACAAAAATAATGTCAGGTGAACAAGAAATAGAATCTGCTATTTTAAAAGATCATAGTATCTATTTTTTAAAGATAAGCACAGATAATGAATATGTTATTTTATATTGTTCACCATCAAATGAAAAAAATAATTTTGAATTAAGAGTTAATGGAAACTGTGAAATAGTAATTGGTTCAGATACAAAATCAAATATTTGCTACAACCATCCATTAGTTGGAAAAAGTCAATCAAGACTAATTTATAATAATAAAAAATGGTTTATTCAAAATTTAAATAATACCTATGGAACATATGTAAACTATGAAGCTATCTCAGCTCAAGAATTAGAATATGGCGATATTGTATTTATAATGGGTTTAAAAATTATTGTAATAAAAGATATCGTTATTATTAACAATTTAGGAAATAATCTAAGAATTAATAACACTATGTTTACAAATGTAACTCCAGTAATTCAAAAACAAACAGAACAAGACAATCCAGATGAAGAAGGAATAGAGTTTTTCAAAGAAGACGATTATTTTTACCGTGCCCCAAGATTTAAAACAAGAATAGAAGATGTAAATATTGTGATTGATCCACCTCCAGCTGAACAAGAAGAAGATAAATCACCATTATTACTAACAGTTGGCCCAATGTTAACCATGGGAATGATGTCTGTTATGATGGGTTATACTTCTTTTAGAGGAATAATGGATGGCTCTGCTGACATTGGTCAATCAATGCCTACACTGATCACAAGTATGGCAATGTTAATGGGAATGCTTTTATGGCCAATACTTCAAAAAAGATATCAAAATAAACAAGTACGAAAACATGAACAAGAAAGGCAAACAAAATATCACGAATATCTAGAAGAAAAGAAAGAAAAAATACAATCTGAAATTAAGATTCAAAAACAAATTTTAATAGATAATTATTTACCACTACAACAAACTAAAGAAATTGTATATCAAAAGAAAAGAAACCTATGGGAAAGAGAAATAGAACAAGAAGACTTCTTAGATCTAAGACTTGGAATAGGAACAACAGAACTAAGAGGAGTAATTAATTATCCAGAAGAACATTTCTCACTTAAAGATGATGCACTATTAAAAGAAGTTTATGAAATTGGAAGAGCATCTAGAATAATAGATAATGTTCCAATATCTTTAAATTTTGTTACTAAAAACTTAATCGCAATCATCGGAAATTCAGCTAATAAGAAACAATTTATAGATGGATTAATTCTTCAAATGATGACTTATCATAGTTACGAAGATCTAAAAATAGTCACAATTACAAATAAACAAAATGAGAGTAGTTGGAATTATTTAAAAATAGCTCCACATTCATGGAGTGATAATAAGCAATTTAGATACTTTGCCACTAATTTAGACGAAGCAAAAGAAATATCTTTAGAACTAGAAAAAGTACTACAACAAAGAAAGTTTAAAGACAATGGCGATAAAATAGAAATAAACACAGATGATTACAAAAAATATAAACCATACTATGTAGTAATAACTGATGATTATAAATCTATAAGAGACTTAGAAATTATTAAAGATATTGAAAACATGCCAATAAATTTTGGATTCAGTTTAATTGTTATAAGTCCTAGATTAGTAAATATCCCAAATGAATGTAATACATTCATAAGCGTTGGTGATAAAAAATCAGGAGTATTTGAAAATGAATTAGTTTCAAATAAACAAAAAGAATTTGAAGCTGACATCGATCCAACATTAAATATGTATGAGTGTTCAAAAATATTAGCAAATATTCCAATTGATATAGCCAAAGAAAGTAGAAGTCTACCTCAAAGTGTATCCTTCTTAGAAATGTATGATGTTGGAAATGTAGAACAATTAAATATATTAAACAAATGGAAATCTAATGATCCAACTAAATCACTACAAGCACCAGTTGGATTAGATCAATCAAGAGAATTATTTAAACTAGATCTACATGAAAAAGCTCATGGACCACACGGTTTAATTGCCGGTATGACTGGTTCTGGTAAATCAGAATTTATTATTACATACATTTTATCAATGGCACTAAACTATCATCCATATGAAGTATCATTTATATTGATAGATTATAAAGGTGGAGGTTTAACTGGTGCTTTTGAAAATAGAGAAACAGGGGTAAAACTACCACACTTAGCTGGAACAATAACCAACTTAGATACAGTAGAAATGAACCGTTCCCTAGCATCAATTCAATCAGAATTAAGAAAAAGACAAAGACTATTTAATGAAGCAAGAGATAAATTAGATGAAAGTACAATAGATATTTATAAATATCAAAACTTATATCGTCGTGGTTTAGTTGATAAACCAATATCTCATTTATTTATAATATCTGATGAGTTTGCCGAATTAAAGGATCAAAGACCAGAATTTATGGATCAACTAATATCAACAGCCCGTATTGGACGTTCTTTAGGAGTTCACTTAATTCTCGCAACTCAAAAACCAAGTGGAGTAGTAAATGGTCAAATATGGTCTAACTCCAAATTTAGAATTTGTTTAAAAGTACAAGATAAATCTGATAGTATGGATATGATAAAAGTTCCTGATGCAGCAGAATTAAAAACAACAGGAAGATTCTATTTACAAGTTGGATATAATGAATTATTTGCCCTAGGACAAGCAGCTTGGGCAGGAGCACAATATTATCCTACTGAAAAAAGAAAAAGAAAAGTAGATCAATCTATAAATATAGTAGACAATGTTGGTTCTTCTATAAAGATTCTAGATACTAAACAAAATGATCAAAATATTCAATCAAAAGGTGAAGAAATCACCAACATAATAAAATACATTGTAGAAGTAGCCAAAAAAGAAAATATTAGTATTGAAAAACTATGGTTAGATAGAATACCAGATGTAATACTAATAGAAGAATTAAAGAAAAAATATAATTATAAAACTACTAAAAATATTATTAATCCAATAATTGGTGAATATGATGATCCAGATAATCAAAAACAGAACATACTAACATTACCACTATCTAAAGAAGGAAATACTATAATATTTGGATCAGCTGGTAGTGGAAAAGAACTAATGCTTTCAAGTATTATCTATTCATGTATAACCAATCATGATTCTAGTGAAATTAATTTCTATGCTCTTGATTTTGGAGCAGAAACACTAACTATGTTTAGAAATGCACCTCATGTTGGAGAAATAATTCTATCATCTGATAAAGAAAGAATTGAAAATCTATTTAAGTTATTAGATGCTGTTATTGAGGAACGAAAAAAATTATTTATAGATTATAATGGTTCTTATGATTTCTATATAAGCCATGGTGGCAAACAAATGCCTATTATCTCAGTAATAATAAATAATGTAGAGGCTTTTCTAGAAACATATCCAGATTATGAAGATATATTAAATCAAATGACACGTGACTGTTTAAAATATGGAGTAGTCTTTATCCTAACAACAAGTGGTACTAATACAGTAAGATATCGTCTAAGACAAAACTTTAAACAAAACATAGTATTACAATTTAATGATTCATCTGATTATTCTTCAATTATTTCAGCAGCTAGAAAGAAAGAACCATCTAAAATATTTGGTAGAGGATTAATTGAATTAGATGGAGTATTTGAATTTCAAACAGCTTATTGTTATGATGCAGATAAAATGTCCGATTATATAAAAATAATCTGTAATAAACTAAAAAGTATTTGCACATATCAAGCTCCAAAAATCCCAATACTTCCAGAAACAGTAACTCAAGAGTTTGTAAGTAATTATTTAGGATCACTTGAAACACTACCTGTCGGAGTAGAAAAAGAATCCCTACAAATAGCTACCGTAAACTTAAAAAACAAAGTACTTTATACTATTACTGGAGAAGATATATCACAAGAACCTAGTTTCTTAAAAGGACTTATATACAATTATTTAACAATAAATAATTCTACTGCCCTAGTAATAGATCCTCAAGAAATACTCGAGTCATTTGAAAGTAATAAAGCAGTTTATACAACTAATAGTGAAGAAGGATTCAAAAGACTTCAAGCAGCTTCAAGCCAAGAAACTGATAAGAATATAGCTTGTTTTATAATAGGTATTAATCAGTTACTAGATAATATAGATAAAACTGAGTTTGAAAGAACAATTACTACTATAAGTAAAAATAAAAACATGAATATATTTATTGTTGAAACTATTGATGGTATTAAAAATATTAACTATGATAGCTGGTTTAAATCAAATTGTGACTTATCTGAAGGAATCTGGATTGGAAATGGTATTGGTAATCAATTTACTTTAAAAGTAACTACTAATTCTAGATTATTAAGAGAAGAATTACCTCCAGGATTTGGTTATATTATTGTTAAAGGTAAAGCATATGCCATTAAACTAATGTCTGATAAATAGGAGGGTTATATGAATAAAAATAAAATATTAATAAGTGTAGAAATTCCTTCTATTGAAAAAAAGTATGATATATTTATTCCAGTTAATAAAAAAATAGGTACAATCAAAAAACTTTTAGAAGATGGTCTAACTGAACTATCTGATGCTTATGAACCAGATGAAAAACATAATTTCTATAGTAAAGATACTGGTGAAATATATGATGTCAATAAGACAGTTAGAGATACAGATCTAAAAAATGGTTCACGTCTAATTATTATATAAGGAGAAAATATGCAAGATTATAATAAATACGTTACCGCAATAAATAAAATATTTGATTACTTAACTAAAATGAAAACAGGCTGGAATAGTGTAGATAATACTACATACATAGAGAAAATAGAAGAATATAAACAACTTGTTGCAGCTAAAGCAACAGATATTAAAAATACTAATACAGATACATTGGAGGCTTTAGGAAATGATTGATAAACTAACATATGATCAAGTAATAGAGATTTCTAATGGTTTAGATGAAAATGCTAAAATAATAGAGGAAATCGCTAATAAAAGACAAATGAATGATCTTAAAGATTTCACAGATACTGTTCATAATTATTCAGTATACTTAAAATCTGTATTAGAAATGAATAAAGATGCTGATATGGCATTACAAGAATTATCTACAAAAAAATAGAACTCTAATTTAGAGTTCTTTTTTATATTTATATAGTTTTACTTTTGGAAAATAATAATTTAAAATACTGTAGTACTTTGCTCCATTCTTCGCAATTTCATTAGCTCCAACTATACTTAATCCATAGAAATTACCACATCCTAGAGTAATAACTCTTATATAACTATTATATATTATGATATATAAATCAGTAGATAACAAATCAAGCTTATCTCTAAACTCTTCAATTGTATATATCTTCCCATTAATACTTACATACTTATGATTATCTTTATTTAGTATAACAACATCAGAATTCTTAGTAAAATCACAATTAAAAATCATATTAAAATCATTATAAGAAAAATCATTTACTTTTAAATAATATGGAGAAGCCATATCCCAAGTACTAATAACACTACTTAAATAAGGATAATTACTATTCTTCATAGTATTACCATTATTACATAAATGAATAAAAGGTAATATATAATCATCTTCATATTTTAAAAACATTGAATCAATTTCAACAAGAATAGTCGATAATAATTTTACAGTAGGATCATAATTGTCCATACTATCCCTATAAAAAGAAAGAGGCTTATAAAAAACATGTTTATCGTTAATACTAATATAATTATTCTCTTTCATTGCCTTATAAGCATATGTACTAAATAAAACTCCAAGTACTTTAAAAACCTCTTCACATAAATTATATTTAACATAATAAAGAAGAGTACTAAGTAAAAAATCAAATAAACTAATTTCACATACTGATTGATCTTCTAATACAATATTTACATTAAATTCCTTAAAAGAAAATGGATTATTATCTAATTTATCACCCTTATATTTAGAAATATCTAAAGACTTAACTACAACCCCATCTATAACTAAAAATACTTTCTTACCCTTAAATCCAATATTATTAGTTTGAATAAAGTTTTTAGTTCTTCTTCCAAGTTCTTTTTCATCAAAATCACCTAATTCATCTGCTATTTCATATTTCATATCTAAGTATAAATAAAGTATATCTTCATAACCATTATTTTTAATTTCATAATGATAAAACATAAAATCACCTAGATATAGTATGTATATAAAAAACTAATACTATACAAAAAAAGAATTAAAATTCAAAATATTTTAATTCTTTCTTATTATCACAAGATAATCCAGTTATATAACTGTTATTTAAAAATACTTTATCTAATTCTATTTCTTTACCATCAAGATAATCAAAAGCAGCAACTATCATTACCTTTGCCTTTTTTATAGCATTCAAGTATAAATCAACAAATGACTCATTACTAGTTAAATTATAAGTAGTTGGATTTCTCCATAACTTGTGATCACTATTTAAATAATCATGCTTATCTTCTAAAGGATAATGATAACTAACAGCTTCAAATCTAAAAGTAGATCTAGGTGTTAAAGTATCAACAAATCTATAAATATTTTTCTTAACACCATACTTATCTTTTCTAAATAGTTTAAGTGATAATCTCATTTGCTTCAATGATTTATAATAAATATTACTCATTCCTCTAATTTTAAAAGTATTATAAAAAGAATAATTAATAGTATTTTCTAATTCTTTAGAAAAAGGTTTAATATCAAAACAATAATTACAAATATCAAATTCATATGGATTAGTTTTAAATCTTCTTTTAATCATATCATTATCAATAAATGTTTCCATAAAAGCATGAACATTATTATATTTATAAGTATTAGGTTTTCCTTTATTAAAAACTCCAGTTTTATATATTATATATGGATGTAATGTAGAATCTAATGCATAATGACATATAAATCCTACTAAAAAAGAATATGTATCTGTCTTACTAATATTATTATCCTTCATATAATTAATTAAATTAATAAAGAAAGCTTGAGTATTATGAGTATGAAAAAATGCTTGAAACTTTCTAATATCTTTTCCTGGTAAGATTGAAAATAAATTATAAAATAATAAACTATCAGTCCCTTGACCAAACATTTTAATACTATCAATATCTAACAATTTACTAATTTTGCCTGGAAGTATATCAAATACATCTTTCGTAAAACAAGCATGAGTAACAGTTGCTGGCATAATAATTCCCCCTTAAACAACTACATATTATTATAACATAATATTTAATAATTAATTAAAAATTTATATGAATATATGTTATAATCTATAATAGGTGAGACAATGATAGAAAAGAATTTCAAAAATTTAGACGAGCAAATAGAAATATTTAGATTTAAAGGAATGATAATTGAAAATGAAAAGTATGCCAAACAAGTTCTACTAAGAGAAAATTACTTTTTCTTAAATGGTTATAGACATCCTTTTCTATTATCTGAAACAGATAGAAAATTTAAAAAAGGAACAACATTTGAAGAAATGTATAGTCTCTTTTTATTTGACAGATCATTTAGAAATGTATTATTTAAATATATCTTAGTCATTGAAAATAATTTAAAATCAATAATATCATATCAATTATCAAAGAAATATGGATATCGTGAAAATGATTACTTAAAAGAAAAAAATTTCACAAAAACACCTGAAAGAAGAGCTCAAGTAAGTGATTTACTAAAGAAAATGAAAAGACAAATAAGAGTAAATGGGTCTCAACATTCCGCAACTCAACATTATGTATCTAACTATGGATATATTCCTTTATGGATTTTAGTAAAAGTATTATCATTTGGAATAGTAAGTGAAATGTTTTCAATATTAAAAGAAGAAGATCAAAATGAAATATCTAAAGTTTATGGAATAGACTCAGAAACACTAATCATTTATCTTCCAATTCTTGCGAATTATAGAAATTTATGTGCTCATGAAGATATATTATATGAAAATAGAACTCAGAAATCTATTGATGATACTATTTATCATAGATTATTAAAAATCCCTAAAAAAGATGAAGAATATATATATGGAAAAAATGATTTATTTGCCCTTATAATTATTATGAAACAACTTTTATTAGAAGAAGATTTTAAAAACATGTTATTAGAATTAAATCATGTAATTGATACTCTAAATTATAATCTTCATACAATAAAAATATCTGATATAATGAAGAAAATGGGCTTTCCTATGAATTGGCAATCATTAGCTGATTTGCAAAGGAGTAATGATGAATAAGATGAGTGAAAGTGGTAGAAAAAAAGTTATTATTTTAATATCAGCTGCTTCTTTTGTAATTGGTATGTTTTTTATGCGCATATTAAATATATTATCAATCTATACAGTTAAACAATTTAAAGAATCTTATATTTATGAAAAAACATCTCTTAATAAAGCAATAAGTAAAGCATACGATGCCACTGTAGTAGTAGATACAGATAATAATGATGGATCAGGATTTGTCTATAAAATAGATAATGAATATGCCTATATAATTACAAATGAACATGTAATAAGAAATGCTAGTGAAATTGAAGTTGTTTTAACTAATAGTAAAAAAGAAAAAGCCGAAGTTTTAGGAAAAGATGAATACTTAGATATAGCTGTTTTAAAAATAAAAAAGAATTATGTAAATAAAGTAGTAAAAATTGGTAATAGTAAAAAAAGCTATATAGGAGATACTGTATTTGTTATAGGTTGTCCCTATGGAGAAAACTTTAGTGGAACAGTTACATCAGGAATAATATCTGGTAAAGATCGACTAGTAAAAACATCTACCAATGATTATGAAGATTATAACTGGGTTATGAATCTTATTCAGATAGATGCCTCAATAAATCCTGGTAATAGTGGAGGACCACTTCTAAATATAAATGGTGAAGTAATAGGAATTATCACTTTAAAAATAGTAGAAAATGATATTGAAGGAATGGCTTTCGCAACACCAATAGAAGATGTTAAAAAATATATAGAAATGCTTGAGAATAAAAAAGATATAAAAAGACCTAGTTTAAATATTGATGTGGCTAATATAAATGATACAGAGCTACTAGTAAAAAATGATATATCTCCATATCAAGAAAGAAAAACTGGAGTAGTTGTTTTAAAATCTAAAGATAGTCTTAATAAAGGAGATATAATAACAAAAGTAAATGATGTTGAAGTAATTGATATTCCTCATTTAAAATATGAATTATTTAAAAATAAAATAAATTCTAGAGTAACAATTACTTACATAAGAAATAAAACTGAATACAAAACAAGCATTTTATTAAAAGAATAGTAATCTATTCTTTTTTTTGAACTAAAAATATAGAAATACATATATTACTATAGGTGATTATAATGAATAATAAGATAGATGGTATAATTGTAGATGCTGGTCATGGTGGATTAGATGGAGGAGCAGTAGGAAATAATTTAAAAGAAAAAGATCTAACTCTTCGAGCTGCAAAGTATATTTATAATAGATTAAATGAATTAGGTATACCTGCAAAACTAGTAAGGGAAGATGATGAGTATCTTCCTAAACAAGATAGAATTAAAAGAGTATTATCACTTTATAATAATAGTCCAAATACTATATTACTATCAAATCACATTAATGCAGGTGGAGCCGAAGGCGCAGAAGTGGTTTATTCTTTAAAAAATAGTCCTATGCTTGCAAATTTAGTATTAGAAAATATAGGAGAAAAAGGGCAATTAAAAAGAAAAGTATATCAAAGAAGATTACCAGAAAATCCCAATAAAGATTATTATTATATTTTAAGAGAAAGTGGTAATACAGAACCAATTTTAATAGAATATGGTTTTATTGATAATAAAAATGATGCAGCAAAACTAAATAATAATATTGAAAATTATGCCGAAGGAGTAGTAAAAGCACTATGTGAGTATATTGGTTATCCTTATCAAGAACAACAAACCTCAACTGAACCTTATTATATAGTCAAAAAAGATGATACCCTATATTCTATTTCCAAAAGATTTAATATACCTGTAGAAGAAATAAAGAGAATAAATAATTTAAATAGCAACACTTTACAAATAGGTCAAAAACTTTATTTAACTGATAACCAACAAGAAAGTACTAATACTAAAAAATATATAGTTAAAAGAGGAGATACATTATATTCAATTGCTTTTAATAATGATACTACGGTAGATGAAATAAAAAGACTAAATAATTTACAAAATAATAATATATCTATCAATCAAGAATTATTAATTCCTATAGTAGAAGAAGAAATAATTGATGAAAATGAACCAATTATAGAAGATTATGATATTTATAAAGTTAAAAAGAATGATAGTCTATGGTCAATAGCTAATAAATATAATATTACAATTCCTAAATTACTAGAATTAAATAATTTAACAGATTTAACTATATATGTAGATCAAGAATTAAAAGTGCCAAAAACAGATACTACTAATAATTATTATACAGTGAAAAAAGGTGATACTCTATGGTCAATAGCAAAAGAAAATAATATTTCAGTAAATGAATTAAAAGAGTTAAATAATCTTAAAGATAATCTTTTAACAATAGGGGAGCAACTAATTATACAATAAAAAAACTACACATATTTGTGTAGTTTATTTTTTATTAGTTAACACTTTCTCTAGTTTTATAAACACCAAAGCAGATACCACCAACAACTAGAACTATTAAAAGTATAGCAACGAAATCATTTGAACCTTTTTCTTCTTCAACTTCGCCATTTTCCATTAGTTTCATAATATCATATCTACTATCAATATCTTTTTCAAACTCAGATTTAATTTCACTAATCATTTCTTCTTTATATGAATCAGTAAAACCATTCCATGAATGATCACCAATTATGATATAAGGTACTCCTTCAACGTCTTCTTTTCTAGCTTTAGCAACTTTGTCCATTAAATCAGAATTGTCTGTATCATTCCATACTTCATAGTCAACTATTTTAAAGAAACTTCCATATTCTTCTTGAATACTATCAAACCATTCTTCAGCTTCTTGGCAATGAGGACATCCTTCTCCCCTAAACAAATATACATTTACCTTTTTACTGTCTTCTTCATTAGTTGCAACTACTTCTTCACCTTCTGCAAAAACACCAAAAGGTAATACTAGTAAAGCCATTAACATTACTAATAGATAACTTAACTTTTTCATCATATAACCTCCTAAAAATATAATAACACAAAAAAACAAATAGAAAAACAAATATCGCATAATTTCACCAAATATTCACAAATATCAAACTATTTTTTTATCAAAATTAGGAATAAAACTTTCAGAAGCAGTATCACCTTCCTGAATAAATGCCATATTAACACCTATTGTTAAAGCATAATTAACAACATCATCATATTCCTCTTCAGTAAGTTTCCTATTCAAATTATCATATTTACAAACATTAACTGGCGTATATTGATTCATAATACTTATATAAATATCATCATGATAAGTATGATACAAATAATCAATTATATTTTTAGCATCTAAAGTATGACCAGGTAACACTAAAACTCTGACTATCAGTCCACTCTTCATAATTCCATTATCTACATTTATTGGACCAACTTGTCTAAACATCTCATCTATAGCCATAGTAGCAATTTCAAAATAATTATCACAATATGAATATTTTAATGCAAGAGAATCATCATAATATCTTAAATCAGCTAAATAAATATCAACATATGGACCAATTAGCTTCAAAGTTCCAATATTTTCATAACTACTTGTATTATAAACAATAGGTATTTTTAAACTCTTATTTTTGATATTATGTAATACTTTTACAATTTGCGGAACATACTGTGTCGCAGTAACTAGATTAATATTATGAGCCCCTCTATCTTGTAATTCTAACATTATCTTTTCCAACTTATTTTTACTTATTATTTTTCCATATCCATCTATACTTATCTTTTTATTTTGACAATATAAACACCTTAAACTACAATGAGAAAAAAATATTGTACCACTTCCATTAGTACCGGATATAACTGGCTCCTCCCACATATGTAGAGAATAATAAGCTACTTTTAATCTTGAAGTTGCTCCACAAAAACCAATTTTTTTATATCTATCTACGCCACATTTACGTGGACAAAGATTACATTCTTTTAATAAATCCATAATAAAAAACCTCGAGAGTATTATACCATAATTCCAATTGACAATCATAATTATTGGAATTAAAATTAAAATAGAAAGGAGAACTTATGAAAAAATATATTGCTGAATTTGTAGGAACTATGGTCCTTGTTTTATTTGGAACAGGAATAGCTGTTTTATCTGGTGGAAACCTATTAGTAACATCATTAGCATTTGGTCTATCAATAGTTGCTATGGCTTATGTTATAGGTGATGTTTCTGGATGCCATTTAAATCCTGCTGTATCACTAGCAATGCTACTACAAAAGAAACAAACACCAAAAGACTTTTGCTTTTATGTATTAGCTCAAGTACTAGGAGCACTTGCTGGAACAACAATTTTATTTGCTATATTATCAGAAACAAACATGGGTACAATCACACTAGGAGCAAATGGATTTGGAGATTTATCAATAACTAATATTTCATTACTTGGAGCACTTATAACTGAAGTAGTATTAACATTTGTATTTATCTATACAATTTTAGGTGTAACTAGTGATGAAAAATATTCAAAAGTTGCTGGTATAGTTATTGGATTATCTCTAACATTTGTTCACTTACTTGGAATACCATTAACAGGAACTTCAGTAAACCCAGCTAGAAGTTTAGCTCCAGCAATCTTCACTGGTGGTTTAGCTTTACAACAAGTATGGTTATTTATTGTAGCTCCATTAGTTGGTTCAGTTATCGCAACTTATACTTTTATGTATCTAAATAAAGAAGATAAGAAAAGTAAAAAATAATATCCACAATATCTGTGGATATTTTTATTTGTGCTATAATAAAGAAAAAGGAGTAAATATGAACAAAGAAGTAAAAGAATTCCGTGATGGTATTTTCTCATTAAAAACTAGAAGATTTGGAAAAATAGCTGAGTTAATGATTCAAAAACTATATAATTATGATGATTCAAAAACTGTTGCTTATGATTTATTATCAAAAAAAGATGAAAAAATAGAAGTAAAATTTTCAACAGTACTTAAAAAGAATAATTCTATTATCAAAAGTGATAATTTATTAGAATCAGTCATATCATGTTCCTTAGAAAATAGAATGTTATCATACGACGAAGCAAAAAACAATCCCTTTGATTGTAATATTCAACAGATAAAAAGTAAAGAATTTAAATATTTATATTATGGTTGTTTCTTTTCTGATAAAATAATGATCTGTAGAATTACTAAAGATCAAATAAAAGAAGATAAAAAAATCTTTTATTCTGATTATCAACATCGAGGTAATACTGGAGAAGGACAATTTCATATAAATAAATATTCTCTAGATCATCATCTAAATAATTACTTAATAAAGTTTTTATCTTATGAAGAATTATATAATTTATTTAAATAAAAGGTCACTATTTATGAAATGCACCCTTTAGAGTAGACATCAAATAAAAAAGGCTTTTATGATAAAATACACTTTCGAAAGGAGGTGTATTTTATTATGGCGTTAAAAGGTCAAAAATTTAAAAAGTATTCTGATGAACTTAAACAGGAAATTGTTCAAAAATATTTAGATGGTAATGGTTCTTCTAGGAGTTTAGGTAAAGAATATAGTATATCTTATAAAACAATTGAAAATATGATATATAGATATAAACATCCGGAATTAAAAACTGGAAAAAGACGAGGTAGACCAAAAGAATCAAACTTAACTAAAGAAGATTGGAAAGAAAGATATGAAATATTAAAAAAATACCAGGCCTTCCTCAAGGTACAACGAGAGAAAAAGTAACGTTTATAAATTTATATAGAAATAATTATAAACTAACTAACATGTGTGCCGTACTCAATATAAGTCCTAAAACTTATTATAAGTATAGAAATAAGGAAGATCCTGATTATTATGATTATTTAATAATTGAAGAAATATTTGATGATTCTAAAGGCACATATGGTTATCGTAGAATTGTGGAAGGCTTAAAAATCAAATATGGAGTTGTGATGAATGGAAAGAAGGTATTAAGAATAATGAAAAAATATAATTTAGTAGCTGAATATATAAGAAAATCTAAGAAAAAAAATAAGAATCAAAGAATTGAAGATAACGTTAAACCTAATCTTTTAAATATAAACTTTATTACTAATGCGCCAACTAAATTATGGGATACAGATGTAATATATTTAATATTTAAAGGTTCA
>JAFVEF010000016.1 GCA_017478105.1 Bacilli bacterium
ATTACCACGTGAACGACCTTCATAAGGTAATCTATGTACACGACGATATTTAGTTCTTGACGGTATTAACATAATTAATTACCTCCTTTAGCCTTTGTATTCTTATTTTCTTTGTTTTCTCTATTCTTTTTGTTAAGAATTTCCCCTTTATAAATCCATACTTTTACACCAATTTTTCCAAATGTAGTGTCAGCTTCTGCTGTTGCATAATCAACATCTGCTCTTAATGTATGTAGAGGGATAGTTCCTTCTGTATATCCTTCACTACGAGCCATATCAGCTCCACCTAAACGTCCAGATACACTTGTTTTAATTCCTTTAGCTCCTGCTTTTAATGCATTACGAATTGCACGTTTTTGAGCCATACGGAATGATGCTCTATTTGTTATTTGATTAGCTATTGAATCTGCTACTAATTGAGCATTTAAATCTGCTTTTTTAATATCAACGATTGAAATTTGAACATTTTCATCTACTAATTTAGCTAATTGTTTCTTTAATTTTTCAATTTCTTCTCCACCGTGTCCAATCATAACACCTGGTTTTGAAGTATGAATTACAACTTCAGTTTTCTTAGCAGTTCTTTCAATTTCAACTTTTGCGATACCAGCATTCTTTAAGTTTTCTTCTAAATATTCTCTTATTTTAACATCTTTATCTAAATATTTAGCAAAATCTTTTTTATTACTGTACCATTTTGCTTCCCAATCTTTGTTGATACCAAGTCTTAGTCCATTAGGATTTACCTTTTGTCCCATTCTGTAACCTCCTTATTAGTTTTTTGTAGCCACTACTATATTTATGTGACTAGTTCTGTGATCTCTATGTCCTATATGAGAACGTGAATCAAAAAAGTGACGTTTCATAACAGGACCGGCATCTACTCTTGCCTCTTTAACATAAAGTGCATTTTTATCAGCACCATTATTATTAACAGCGTTAGCAATAGCAGAATCTAATACTTTTTTAGTAAGTCTAGCTGACTTATTATTAACATTAGTTAAAATAGCTAATGCTTCGTTAGCGCTTTTACCACGAATCATATCAGCAACTAATCTTGCTCTGATAGGTGATACTCTTAGCCCTTTAGCAATTGCTTTTGCTTCCATATTTTACCCTCCTAGTCATTATTTCTAATTATTATCTGAACCATGTCCACCAAATTTACGTGTTAAAGCAAATTCTCCTAATTTGTGTCCAACCATGTCCTCAGTAACATAAACTGGAATAAATTCTTTTCCATTATGAACTGCAAAAGTATGTCCTATAAAATCAGGATAAATAGTGGAACGGCGTGACCAAGTTTTAATGACTTCTTTTTTTCCAGATTTATTTAATTCTTGAACCCTTTTTAATAATCTATCAAATACATAAGGTCCTTTTTTTAAACTTCTTGCCATTTATTAATCATCCTTTCCTATTTACTATTACGACGACGTACTATGAACTTGTCAGATTGCTTTTTCTTACGTGTCTTTAATCCTAATGCTGGTTTACCCCAAGGTGTAACTGGTGCTTTACGTCCTACAGGAGCACGTCCTTCACCACCACCATGCGGATGGTCATTAGGGTTCATAACAGAACCACGTACTGTAGGTCTGATACCCATATGACGTTTACGTCCAGCTTTTCCAACTTTAACTAGAGAAGAATCTTCATTTCCAACTTCTCCAACAGTTGCCATACAAGTTCCTAAAACTTTTCTTTGTTCTCCGCTTGATAAACGGATCATTACGTATTCGTTTTCACGACCAAGAATTTGAGCAGATGATCCAGCACTTCTTGCTAATTCTCCACCTTTTCCAGGACGTAATTCAATATTATGAATCATTGTACCAACTGGAATATTCATGATTGGTAATGCGTTACCAACTTTTATATCAACTTTTTCTCCAGCTTCAATTGTTGCTCCTACTTGTAATCCTTTTGGAGCGATTATATATCTTTTTTCACCATCTAGATATTTAATTAATGCTATATTAGCAGTTCTATTTGGATCATATTCAATACTTGCTACTGATCCAGGAACGTCTTTCTTATTTCTTTTAAAATCAATAATACGATATTTTCTTTTTTCTCCGCCACCTTGATGACGAACAGTTATCTTACCTTGATTATTACGGCCACCTTTTTTCTTCATGGTAACTGTTAATGATTTTTCTGGAGTGCTAGTAGTTATTTCTTCATTTACTAATGCACTCATTTTTCTACGTCCTGGTGTAGTAGGTTTGTAATTTATAATTGCCATAATTTATTTCCTCCTTCTACCCAAGATCAATTGTTTGACCTTCTTCTAAGGTAACAATTGCTTTCTTTGAACGATTAGTTAATCCAGTATAACGACCAACTCTTCTTTTCTTAGGTTTAACATTTAATGTTCTTATTGATTTAACTTTTACATTGAATAATTTTTCAATAGCAGCTTTAATTTCTAGTTTATTAGCTTTTGAATCTACTTTGAAAGTATATTTTCCATTAGCTATTTCACTTTGTGATTTTTCAGTTACTACTGGTGCTTTGATTACTTCTAAATATTTTGTATCTCTCATTATACAAGCACCTCCTCAATATATTTAACAGCATCTTCTGTTACTACCATAACATCAGTACTTACAATATCTAAAACATTTAATTCATCAGCTAATATAAGTACAACGTTTTGTAAATTTCTTGATGCTAATAATAAATTGTCATCAAATTCTTTTACAACTAATAATACTTTCTTATCAGCTAATTTTAATGTATTAAGTACTTCTTTCATTTCTTTAGTCTTAGGAGTTTTAACTACTAAGTTTTCTAAAACAACTAATTCTTTACTAGTTACCTTTTCACTTAAGGCTGACTTAAGAGCAAGTTGTCTTTCTTTTCTATTTTGTTTTTTACTATAATCTCTTGGTACTGGAGTTCCATATTTTCCTCCACCTACCCATTGAACAGCTCTAATAGATCCTTGACGTGCACGTCCAGTTCCTTTTTGTCTCCATGGTTTTCTTCCTCCACCAGAAACTTCTGAACGATTTTTAGTTTTATGTGTTCCTTGTCTTAATGATGCCATAGTTAATATGATTGCATCATGTAAAACAGCTTTGTTTGGTTTAACTCCAAATATTTCTTCTTTTAAATTAATGTCCTTTACCTTTTCACCTTTTAGATTTAAAAGTTCTACTTTTTTCATCTACGATTCCTCCTTTCATCACTATATATAATTTTTATAATTTTAATTATTTTGTTTGTGATGATTATTCTTCTGTAGTTGTTTCTTCAACTGGTACTTCTTCTGTAACTGGTTCTTCTACTACTTCAGTTTTATAAGATATTAAATCAGAAGCTTTGTTTTTACCATTTGGATTCTTAACTGCAGTACGAATCATAACTAATGATTTCTTTGGACCAGGAACATTACCTTTAACTAAAATTACACTGTTTTCTGTATCTATTGATACTATCTCTAAATTTTGAACTGTTCTTTGTACATTACCTGTTTGACCAGGCATCTTTTTACCTTTAAGTACGTGCATTGGTCTTAATGTACCTAAAGATCCAACACCTCTATGGTATTGAGAACCGTGTCCCATAGGACCGATTTTTTGATTGTGTCTTTTAATAACACCTTGGAAACCTTTTCCTTTTGAGGTTCCTGTAACATCAACAATTTCCCCTGCTTCGAAAATGTCTACACCAATTACTTGACCTAAAGTGTAATCATTAACATTAACTCCTCTAATTTCTCTTAAGAAGCGCTTAGGTGTTGTGTTTGCTTTTTTTGTATGACCCATCTCTGGTTTAGTGCTTAACTTTTCTCTTATTGTATCTGTAGCAAGTTGAATAGCATCATAACCATCTTTTTCAACTGTTTTTATTTGAGTAACCACATTTGGTTCAACTTCAACAACAGTTACCGGAATTAGTTTTCCATCATTAGTAAAAACTTGAGTCATTCCGATTTTTTTACCTAAGATTCCTTTCATTTAAATATCCTCCATTATTTTGTTTTTATTTCGATATCTACACCGCTTGGTAAATCTAGATGCGATATAGCATCAATTGTTTCCTTGCTTGGATTTTTGATATCAATTAGTCTTTTGTGTGTACGCATTTCGAATTGCTCACGAGAATCCTTATACTTATGTACAGCTCTTAAAATTGTAAACTTTTCAATTTCTGTTGGTAGTGGTACTGGACCAGAAACATTTCCACCAGATCTTTTAACAGTTTCAACGATTTTCTTAGCTGCATTATCTAAAATTCTATGATCATAAGCCTTAATTCTTATACGAATTTTTTCTGTTGACATTTTAAATCCTCCCTTCGCCTATATCTAGTATAGACTTGCTCCGAACGAATAACCCGATAACCAATTAGCAACTCTTCCTGGTGTATCGACAACCTCGCACATCTAAGCAGTCACACGTTTATAATTATATCAACGTTTTTCTTTATTTGCAAGCATTTTTTTGCTTTTATTTCACGAAAAATAAAAAAAATAGAGATTAAACTTCTATTTTTGTTCTTTTTTCTCGGAAATATTATTAAAAGAGGCTGGATTTATTAGTGATTTTCCAAATTTGTTATTTATTTTATCCATAGTTTTTTGAAGAATATCTTCACCTTCTTCTTTATTTTCCTCAAACAATGATATTTGTTCTTGTTTTTCTTGCGTTAGATTAGATAGTCTTACTCCTATTAGTCTTATCTCATCTTCTTTATAGTTTTCTTCTAAGACTTTATATGTTTTATTTAATATCTCTTTAGTATTATCTGTTGGTTTATCAAATGTTTCTTGCGCACTATAGCTTATAAAATCTTTATTTTTGAATATTACTCCTACGGTTTTTGCATATAGTTTTTTATCTCTTAATTCACGAGTTATCTCTTCTACTTGATTTAGTATTATCCTTTTTAAACTGTCTATATCTTTATAGTTATGGGGAAGAGTCGTAGTTGTACTTATACTTTTATTTTTACTTTTTCTTTTTTCAACTTTAGAATTGTCTATTCCATTAGCTGCTTCTTTTAGGTATTTTCCATATGATTTAAAGTATTTTTCTAATATTTTTATATTAGTATTTGCTAAATCTCCTATTGTTTTTATATTTAACTTATTTAATTGCTCAGCGGTCTTTTTTCCACACATATATAAATCATTTACAGGTAGGGGCCACATTTTTTCTTTTATTTCATAATTAAATAATGTATGAACTCTGTCTGGCTTTTCGAAATCAGATGCCATTTTGGCACACAACTTATTATTAGCAATACCTATATTTACTGTATAACCAAATTTAGTTTTAATCTCATCCTTAATTTTATAGGCAAGTTCTATTAAATCATCATATATATACTTCATTCCAGTCATATCTAGGAAACATTCATCTACAGATAGTTGTTCTTGATCAGGAGAGTAATTCTTAAGATATGTCATTAGTTCATTTGATTTTTCTTGATACCAAGAATAATTTGAAGGATAAATTTCTAATATAGGACATTTTTTTCTAGCTTGATATATTGGTTCTGCAGTAACTATTCCATATTTTTTAGCAACTGGTGATTTGGCTAGAACTATTCCTCTTCTTGAATGTTCATCTCCACCTATTATAGATGGTACTTTTCTAATATCTTTATTAAACCCATTTTTTAATAAATACACTGCAGTCCAAGAAAGAAATGCATTATTAACATCAATATGAAATATAATTCTTTCTTTCATAATACCACCTCTTTTTTATTATAGAACATTTTTTCGCATTTTTCAAAGTGTCTTTTTTGTACATTGTCGGTTTACATATCTTTTTTGCTTTTTAATTCATAATAAAATTAAAGTTTTTGGAGGCTTTTATGGATATAAATAAGTATGAAATAAATATATATGAACAAATAGCAAAAAATATTAAAAAATATAGAAAGGCTGCTGGTATGACTCAAGCAGTTCTTGCTGAAAAAGTTGGCGTTTCTCATGAATTTATTCGTAGAAATGAATCAGCTAAAGGAAAGAAATCATTTTCTGTTGATACAGTTTGGAAAATAGCAGTTGTTTTAAATATTGATCCTGGTAAATTATTTGAAATAGACATGGATGAGTTAGTAAACAGATAAAAAGAATAAACAGTTAAGTTTATTCTTTTATATTTTATTATCATTTAAGCAAAACATAGCATATATTGGAATATATCTAATTTCTTTTTTGGTAGAGAAATTATTTTCTGTTATTCTATAGGCTTGTTCTATTGTAAACTTTTTCATTAAGACAGATAGTGATTTAGCTTTTGAATTTGATTTGATAGTTAATTCGATAGGTATAATCTTACCCATTCTATTTTGAACAACAAAGTTTACTTCGGCTTTTCCTTCTGACTGATAATAGTATAATGAGTAATCACTATCTACTAATGTTTTTGCGATATGGTTTTCATATAATATTTCTTTAATTGATTCATCAGTTAAGAATTTTCTCTTATTTAAATGAAGCATAGTATATAATAAGCCATCATCTGTAATATATAATTTGAAGCTATCTTTTTCTTTGCAACTACTTAGAGGTGACTTTATAGTTTTTACTTTATAACTTCTATTTGCTAATTGATTATTTACTAGATGTTCAATAGATGTTTGATATTCTTTTTTCCTTTTTCCATGACCAATTAGTCCATATTGAAATTTTTTGTTTTCTTTTTTTAGTTGATTTGGTATAGAATCTAGTACTTCTAAACCTCTTGGGATATCAATTAAATTTTTATTTGAATATATTTCTTTTTTATAGACATCGATTATTTTTTGTTTAATAGCATCTAATTCTTCACTAGATTTTGCTTCTATACTTGCTAGTATTACTTCTGGTAATCCACCGGTTTCAATAAATTCTTGAAAGTAATCTAGAGCTACTTTATGAAAAGGATTTGTTTTTCTTTTAGTAAATGATTCTTTTATAAGTTCAGCTAAACTTTTTTCTTTTCTTAACCATAAATATTCTTCAAAGTCTAGTCCAGTCATCCCTTTAAATTGAAGTTCTTCTCCTTTAAACTCAGATAGTTTTTCTTTTTTAGAAGTAATACCAATAATATGATATTTACTATGTTCACTTCCAAATAATTTTAATCCCTTAACTATTTCTAAATCATTTAAATTATCTATAATAATTAAGGTATCTTCTTTTAAGATGGTTTCTCCTGCTAGTAGTGATAACTTTAAAATTATTTTTTCGGTTGATTTTTCTTTTTTAAATATTTCTAGTAATTCGATATTATTATCACTATTGAAGTATACAGTATTCTTATATTCTTTTTTACCAAAGGCTAGAGTAGAAAAAGTCTTTCCAACTTGCTTTGGTCCATATAAAATTAAGGGTTTTCTTATTATATCTTTTTGCCACTTATAAAAAAACTTTTCTATCTTACGTTCCATTTTCTGTAACCTCCCGACATATTTTATAAAATAAGTATACTTTTAATTTATTTTTTTGTCAAATAAAAAAAGCCTTTATATCGGCCTAGTTTGTTAATAAAGGTTTGTTAAATTCCAACCTTAGTTTATCAGCAATAGTTACTATAAACTCTGAATTAGTTGGTTTTGCTTTATCTATATCAACGCTGTGTCCAAAGATTTCTTCCATTAAATCCCAGTTTCCTCTATTCCAACTTACTTCAATAGCATGTCTTATTGCTCTTTCTACTCTTGAAGTAGTAGAATCAAACTTTTGGGCAATTTCTGGATACAATTCTTTAGTAATACCTCCAACCATTTCGGGTCTTTGATATACAAGTGTTATTCCTTCTCTAATATATTGATATCCTTTAATATGTGATGGTACTCCTAATTCGTGAAGTGTTTTTGTAATTGATATTTGTAGATTGTTATGAAATAGATCTATTGAGTTACCTTTATCTAATTCTCTTGTTACATATTTTATTTTACTTTCTAAATCAGGAAAGTCAAATGGTTTAAGTAGAAAATAACTTGCTCCTAGAGAAGCTACTCTTCTTACTATTTCCGGTGTACTGTATGAAGTAATTACTATTACTTTTTTATATATTTTATGACTATTCATATATTCTAATACTGCTAGTCCATCTTTATTTGGCATAACTAAATCTAATAATATTAAGTCAAATTCATCTTGTTTTTTATCAATTATGTTTATTCCTTCACTACCATCTTTTGCTGTTTGGGATACTTCAATATTTGCTGTTGTTTTGAAATACTCTTTCATAGTTTCAACTAAACTTGCATTATCATCTATTACTAATAATCTTGTTTTTTCCATCTTTTTCTCCTCTCAATCTTACCACGCATTTTAATTATATAATATGTAGATTAAAATTTAAAGAAAAAAAAAGGACAAGTTTTGTCGAAACTGTCCAATGTGTCTAATTAATCTTATTTAAAAATATATTTAGATTATCTGGTTTTAAACTTAAGCCTCCTAATAGATAACCATCTATTCCTTTAACATTGTTTAATTGTTCAATATTATTTTCATTAGCACTTCCACCATATAATATTTTATTATTTGGTAATAGTTCTTTAATTAGTTGGTTTACCTCTTCTATTTCTTCATTTGTTGGGATTAAGCCTGTTCCTATAGACCAAATTGGTTCATAGGCAACTATTATTTTATCTTTTTCTTCTTGTTGTAGTGTTGTAATGACACTATTTATTTCTTTTAATAAAACTTCTTTATAATTATTTGATAATCTTTCTTCTTTTGTTTCTCCTATACATAGTATTGGTATTATATCGTTTTCTAATAACTTTTTTACTTTTTCTGAAATATCATCTAATGATTCTTTTTGATATTGTCTTCTTTCGCTGTGACCTACAATACAATAGCTAACACCATAGCTTTTTAGTTGTTTAGCACTTACTTCTCCAGTGTAGGCTCCATCATCTGTTTTACTTACATTTTGTGATCCTAAAAATAGTTTATTTGAAGAAAACAAGCTTATATTTAGAGTGGTTGGACATAGTATCAAAGTATGATTTGTATTAATGGTATTTAATTTCTCTTGGTATAGTCCAAACTCTGTTTTCCCTAAATTACTTTTATTATTTAAAGCTACAATCATTTTATTATCTCCTTTATCTTTTTTGCTACTTTAGAAATAATACCAAATCTATTTTCTTCTTTCTTTTCTTTAATTGCTCGATGATATACTTCTAATACACTTTCAGCATAGTGCTTTGAACCATAGTGTTCAGCTTGTATTCTTGCCTGTTTATCAAATTTATTTAATTCACTTCTATTTTTAAATAATCGTAATACTTGATTTTCATATTCTTCATTTGTTTCAAAGAATAATCCATTTAATTCATCTGCTACCATGCTTTGAAAGGCTTCATCTTTTATACATAAAGGAACTACATTTGAGGCCATTGCTTCTATTACTGTTAATCCTTGGGTTTCTGTTTTGGATGCAGTCGCAAATACATCGGCTATATGATAATAACATGGCATGTCATCCCAAGCTGCTTTTCCAGTAAAGATAACATTTTCATCTAAACCTAATGATTTAGATAGATTTTCATATTTTTCTTTATCTGGTCCATCTCCTACTATTATTAACTTCATATTTTTTTCTTTATCAACTAGATTCCTTTGAGAATTAATTAAAAATTCAACATTCTTTTCTTCTCCCAATCTTCCTACAAAGAGTATTACAAAATCTTTTTTTGTTAAGCCAATTGATTTTTTTAATTGTTCAACTTCATCCTTTGAAACATTTTCTTTGTAGAATCTTTCTACTTCTATACCGGTTGGGATAATATGAATATTTTTTTCAACATTATACTTTTCTTTAAATAATTTATATATTTTATTGGTTGGAACAATTAATTCTGTTGCGGTTTTATCACAATAGAATTTAGTTAGATATTCAACTATTTTTTTACTAGATTTATTGAAATATCCTTTTGTTACATAGTGGACATAATCTTCATATAAAGTATGATATGTATGTACTAGAGGAATATTATATTGTTTAGCTATAATTCTTGCGAATGTACCTATCGCAAATTCTGTTTGTGAATGTATTACATCTAAGTGCCAACTTTTTATTCTATTTACAGCTTGTACAGGATAAATACTAGTAAGTCTTGAATCATAAATACCAGTAGGTATTCCTGGAATTTTTAGAATTCTTTCTTTTTCATTATATTCATACTTAAAACTTTCTAAGTTTGCAGTTACTATGTATACTTCATGGCCTAGTTTTTCTAATGCTTTTTTTAACATTACTTCACTGGTAACTAGCCCACTAATATATGGTGTATATGTTTCAGTAAATATTCCTATTCTCATTCTTCCACCTTCTTTTCAGTATTAAATAATATGGCTCCTAAGATAATACCTAAGAAATAAGTTATAAATCGCCATACTAATAAAGCTGCGGGTAAAACACTTGTTTCTATGAAATTTCCAAAAAATTGCGTGAAACCAAATTCAATACCACCACTAGCTCCTGGTATTGGAACAAAGGCTCCTATTACATAAACATAAGCAGAAGCAGTTAAAGTTTCTATGACATTTATACTGTTGAAATCACCCATACTATAAACTACAAATAGAGGTGTTATATATAAACATAATAGACTAACTATATTTAATAGTATTCCTTGAACTATTATTTCTTTTTTATCTTTTAACTCTTTAAATCCTTCATAAAATTCATCAAATTTTTTTGATATTTCTTTTTCGTTAGTTTCTTTTTTAAACTTTTTACTTATATTAATAGTCATTTTCTTTAATAAAAAATTAATCTTTTTTGAATATGAAATAAGTATCAGTACTACAACAACAGCTATGTTTATTAAGAATCCTAATAGGACAAATTGTCTTAATAGTGGGTTTTTAGGAAACATTTTAAAACAATAATTAAATATTACTGAGATGAATCCACATATTACTAGTGCTATTTGATAAAAAATAAAACTTTGTATTGTGAAATTAGTTGCCTGAGAAATTGATATCCCATGTTCTTTTATCATATATACTTCCATAGGTTGACCACCTGTTGAAAAGGGAGTAATACCATTAAAAAACTGGGTTATAAAATTATGCTTAATAGCTTCTTTTTTACTAATCTTTTTAGGTTGATTTATTATAGTGTAATTAACATAACCTTTAATCACTACGGAAAGCATATAAAAGAACACAGCAATAATAACATATTTTAAATCTATGTTATTTAGTGTATTTACTATATTTTGAAAATCGTCTTTTAGAACAAAATATAATACTAGTATTGTGATTATAAGTAAAAATATAGTGTTCTTTTTTATGTTTTTTATAAATGCTTTCATGATACCTTCCTTTGTATATTTTTTATTTCTTCTTTTTCTTTTAAGAAAATGATTGTATTATTATCCTTTCCTAGACATTCAAAGTCTTTGTCTTGCAGGATTGAAATTAGTTCTTTATCATTTTCTTCTGGTCTTATGACTACGACTTGCATGTTTAAGATATTTAATGCATAATCGGTTGCGAGAGAGACTAATCTTCTATTTTTATATCTTTCTTGTAGTGGATAAAAGAATATATTGCAAGTTTTAATATCTTTTTCTCCTTCAATAAAACAAACATCTTTTATTTTATCATTTTCCTCAAGAAATAGTCCTTCTGTTATTATGTTTTGCGATGTTTTGTTCTTTTTATATATTCTACCAAATGAACCTTCTTTTTCTTCAAATTCATGAAGAAGTTTTAGATGATGTTCATTATTATAATCTAATTTAAACAATTTTTCAGTATTCAACGATACCCACCTACCTAATTGCTTCTAAACCAGGTAATGTTTTTCCTTCTAAATATTCTAATGTTGCTCCCCCACCTGTTGAAGCATGATATACTTTTTCGCTTAGCTTAGCATTAGTTGCGGCTGCTACTATATCGCCGCCACCTAATATTGTTTTAATATCATTTTCAACTAAGTATTTTAATAAATTATCAGTATTTTTCTTGTATTTATCAAATTCATATACTCCTAATGGACCATTCCAAATAACTAAAGATGCTCCTGTTAGGTTTTCTTTAAATAACGCAAGGGTTTTTGTACCAATATCTAATCCCATTTCATTATCACTTATTGAATCAATATCTTTTTCACGATATTCTTCATCATTAGTATATTCATTTGTAACAGCAAAATCTATTGGAAGAATTATTTTATCTTTATATGTTTTTAATATTTCTTTACAAAAATCAATACTTTCTTCATCTAATAAGGACTTACCAATGTTTTTTCCTTCAGCTTTTAAAAATGTGAATGCCATTGCCCCACCTATTATTATTTTATCAGCTTTTGTTACTAGATTTTTTATTACACCAATTTTATCTGATACTTTTGCTCCACCTAATATTACAATGAATGGATGTGGTGGATTATCTAGAATACTTAATGCATTTAATTCTTTTTCAACTAAAAATCCACAAGCAGAGTCTAAGTAATTGGCTATTCCAACATTTGAAGCATGAGCTCTATGGATTGTTCCAAAAGCATCGTTTATAAATACATCCCCTAGAGAAGCCCAATATTTTGCTAGTTCTTGATCATTTCCGCTTTCTTTCTTACCATCTAAATCTTCATATCTAGTATTTTGAATTAGTAATATATCTTTTGATTGAAGACTTTCACATACTGCCTCTAATTCTTTTCCACGTGTTTTTTCACTAAATAAAATATCTTTTTTTAATAATTTAGATAATCTTTTTGCGACTGGTTCTAAGTTATTTTTTTCTAAATCTTTTTCTTCTTTTACTCTTCCTAGATGTGATAGTAGTATTACTTTACAATTATGATCTAGGCAATAATTTATTGTTGGTAATGCTCTTTGGATTCTTGTATCATCAATAATTTTTCCCTCTTTTATTGGAACATTAAAATCACAACGAATTATTACTCTTTTATTATCTATATTTATATTTTTTAATGTTTTCATTTAACTATCTCCTAACTATATACAGTATACCATTTTTTTTAATTAAAAAAAAGGCTTTCGCCTCTTATTCCTTTTATTCCTTTTATCACTTATTTGTTCATTAGATATGTTGCTGTTCTAACCATTTGAGCAGTGTATGACATTTCATTATCATACCAAGCTACTACTTTTACTAATTGTTTTCCATCAACTTCTAATACATTTGTTAATAAACCATCTACTAATGATCCACAACGTCTTCCAATAATGTCGCTTGATACTATTGGATCCATTGTAAATTCTAGTGTTTCATTGGTATGAGCTTTTAATACTTCATTAATTTCTTCTTTAGTGGTATTTCTTCCTAACTCTAAAGTTAAGTCTATAACTGATCCTGTAGGTACAGGTACACGCATTGCGGTTCCATCTAATTTACCAGCTAAATTTGTACAAACTAGTCCTATTGCTGATGCTGCTCCTGTTGATGCAGGTACGATGTTGGCAGCACAAGCACGACCTCTTCTTGCTAGATGTCCTTTTTTATGGGCAATGTCTAGTGAGGCTTGATCATTTGTATAGGCATGAACTGTTGTCATATATCCTTTAACAATACCAAACTCTTTGTCTAAAACATCAACTACTGGTGCTAAACAATTGGTAGTGCAAGATGCGGCACTTATTATTTTTTCATCACCATTTAATGTCTCATGATTTACATTGTAAACAATTGTTTTTAAATCACCTTTGGCAGGTGCTGATATTATAACATGTTTTGCTCCGGCGTTAATATGAGCCATTGCTTTTTCATCACTTGTGAATAATCCTGTGCATTCAAAAACTACATCAATATTTAAATCTTGCCATGGTAATAATGCTGGATCTTTTTCAGCATATACTCTTACTCTTCTTTCTCCAACAACAATATAATCACCATCTGCTTTTATTTCATCTATTCTATAATTACGATGATTAGTATCATATTTTAATAAATAAGCTAGTTGTTCTGCATCTGTCAAATCATTAACTGCTACTACTTCAAAATCAGGATTTTCCTCCATTAATCGAAAACATAATCTTCCAATTCTTCCAAATCCATTTATTGCTACTCTTATCATATTTCTATCCTCCTAATAATATTATATATTTTTATTAAAATAAAAACAACTACTGAGTGTAATTGTTTTTAATATCTTTGCCGGCTTGATTATTATTCTTCAAGATGATCTATAGCATATTGTGCTTCTTCTACAGTAAATCCTTCTCCATATTCAGAGGTAAGTTGTTCATAAATTGCAGCCTTTGACATGCTCATTGTTTTTTGATAACTTTTAGCTTTTTCTAAAGCATTCTTATTCCAATCGGCTATTAAATTATCCATTGCATATTGCGCTTCTTCTTCGGTAAATCCTTCTCCATATTCAGATACTAATTGTTGATATATTCCAGATTTTGACATATGCATATAATCTGAATATGTTTTTGCTTTTTTCAGAGCATTTTGTTGTCCTATAGTAGGCTTTTTTCCTAGTGAATATGTAATAACAATTTTACTGTTTTGATTGACTTTACTCATTGCTGCGACGCTTTGTTTTATATAGCCATCCTTTACTATTGTGTCAGAATAGTCTTTTTTAAAAATACATTTTATATTGTTATTATTGCACCAATTTAAGGCATCAGATTCTGTCATCATACTAAAGTCAACAACCTCTACTTTGACATTTTCTGTTTGTTTAACCGATGGTGTTTTTTCATTATTTGATGATGTTGTAGTTTCTTCTGGCTGAGAAATAAGAGCATACAAAAAGAACGCTGAGAACAATACTGATAAAACTATTTTTAGCTCTTTTTTTATTTCAGGATGATATTGCCACATCAAATATATTCCTACAGGGGCAAATAATATCAATGTTAACCACATAAACCAACTTAATGTATAGAATTTAGGTTTATCCTTTTTTTGTTCTTTTTTGATTTCTTCTTTTTTTCCCTTTTCTTCTTGTTCTTTAAGCTCTTTTTCTATTTTTTCTTTATCTATTAATACTAATTGTCTTCCACATTTTGGACATACGATTGAATCTTTTTCAATTTGCTCTCCACAAAATTTACAGTATTTTTTTTCTTCCATTTTTCCTCCTAAACATAATATGGGTTGTTTCTAAATAGTAATACTATTAAGTCTATAATTATTCCTATTCCTAAAAAGCCACAAGTAAGAATGTATATTATCCCCATTCCACCTTTTCCTTCATAAAACTTATGTCCTCCTAAAAATCCTAAAAAAATACACAATAATATGGCAACCCACTTATCACATTTTCTTCCAGTAACTCCTGAAATATTAGTATTATTAATTATTACCTGTGGACTAGTTTTTTCTCCACTACTTTTTAATTCTTCGACTTGCTTTCCACAATTTGGACAAATAACTGCATCAGCAACAATCTTATTTCCACAATATTCACAATATTTTGTATCCATACTCTACTCCTTTCTATTTTCATAGTATCATATTATATTAGATATTTCTAGTATATTTTTCTAATATATTTTTTAATATAATAAAATATTAAAATATTTATAGGTGATAATATGTTTGTTCCTAAGGATACTAAGAAAAAAGAAAGTTCTATTTATAAGTCTTTATATATAAAAGAAGAGCTTTCTAAAAAGATTGAAGAGATTGCTAGAATTAATAATACTTCATATAATAATGTTGTTATTAGTATGATAGAGTTTTGTTTATTAGAAGAAAAAGATAAAAAAAATAAAAAATAAAATATTCACAAAGATTTGTGAATATTTTTTTAATTCTCTTTATTATAGAAATAGCTTCCACCTATAAACTCTCTAATAACAGCATCTTCTGGTATTGAGTCTGCAGGGATTGGTAAGAATAATCTTAAGAAATTAATTAATCTTTTAGCATCTTCATAGTATGGAGATGTATTTTCTACAGAATATAGTAATGGTTCAACGTATGTTTTTAAAACTCCTATTTCATAAATTGCAGCTGAATTTACCATAGCATCACTATCATCTTGGTATGGGAAAATGTATTTTTCTTCTCCTTCTCTTACACTTGCCCATTGTTTTAGTGTATGTTCAACTGAATAATTTCTTGTTCGATTATCTCTAATAATTCTTCTTAGTAATCTATTGTCTGATGTTGATATACGGTTATGATTATCAACATTTAATTCTGTTAATGGAGCAATATATATTTTATATTTTTTACTACGGTCAATATTTGATAGTATTTTATTATCTAGAGCGTGAATTCCTTCAATAATTAATATATCGTTTTGTTCTAATTTCATTTTTCCATTAAATTCTTTCTTCCCTAAAGCAAAATTATATGTTGGAATTGTTATTTCTTCTCCTTTTAATAATTGAGCAACTTGCTTATCAAATAGTTTTAAGTCTAATGCATCTAATGATTCAAAATCATAATTACCATTAGCATCTTTAGGAGTTTCTTTTCTATCTAAGAAATAATCATCCATACTTAGACTTTTTGGATGTAGACCAAATATCTTTAAATACATACATAATTTTTTTGATGTTGTGGTTTTTCCTGACGATGATGGTCCTGCCATTAAACATATTTTTATTTTATTCTTTTTATCATTTATTTCATTTGCTAAGAATAATAATCTATTGCTTTGAATAGTTTCATCCATTTTAATTAAATCACTAACTTTACCAGTTGATACTACTCTATTTAAATCAACACTATTTTCTACTTTTATTAGTTTTGCCCAATCTTTATATTTACTGAATACTTCTAATATTTTTTCATGATGAACATACTTTGGTATTTTATCATTAACATATACAGTAGGAAATCTTAAAGTAAAACCATTTTCTTTGACATAAGTTAAATCAAAATCTTTTATTTTTCCAGTTGATGGTGGCATATAATTATAAAAATAATTGTAGATATTACCTAATCTATATAAAGATACATAATTATCTGTATTATATTTTAAGACGTTTGCTTTTACTTCATCTCCAATATTATTAAAATAATTAATTGCTTCAAATCTATCTATTGTTTGTCTAGTAATAGGTAAATCTTTTTTTATAAGTTCCTTCATCTCTTGTTTTATTGTATCTACTTTTTCTTCATTTAGTTTAAAAGATGTTTGAATATAGATACCTTTATCTAGAGAGTGTTGGACTTTTATATTAGCATTTTTACCAAACAATCTTTTTACTGCATAAATAACTGTAAATATTAATCCATTTATATGGGCTCTATTTCCTTCTGGAGAAGTTAAATCTAAGAACTCAATTGTACAATTCTCTTTTATTTTATAACTTAATTCTCTTAATCTATTGTTTTCTTTTGCTAGTATTATTGGATATTTATGATCTTCTTGATGTTCTCTATATATTTCTTGTAGTGTTATATTCTTACTATATGTATATGTTTTTTTGTTAATAGTGATTTCTACAGTTTCTATCACAGTACCACTCCCTTATTATCATATTCATTATATCATATTTTTATTTTAATTAAATATGTTATTTTTAATGGTTTACATTAAACAAAAAAATGTCATTATTCTGACATCTTTTTAAAATTATCTGCTAAATCTTTTATTTTTCTTAAACGATGATTTAGACCAGATTTAGTTATTTTTTTATTTGTCTCTAATGATATTATTTCAGCTAGTTCTTTTAGAGATGCTTCTGGATATTTTTTACGATATTCTAAAGCTGTTTTTACTTTATCATCTAGTAACATTACTCCATCATTTTTTTCTATTACTTCAATATCTGATAATTGATTTGCAGCTGTTTCTATTACTTTATCCATATTGGCTTGTTCCATATTGTTTAAGCGATTTGTTTTATTTTTTTGATCTCTATATACTCTTACATCTTCAAAATATAAAACGGCTTTAGGAGCACCAATTATTTTTATAAAGTCACTTATTTTTTCAGCCTCTTTTATATATATCATAAAGCCTTTATCTCTATTTAAAATTTTGGCATTTAAATCAAATAAGTTTAATAGTTTTTGAACTAAGACAGTTTCTTTTGGATCTTTTAAAACTAATTCTAAATGATACCTAGATTTTTTGGGATCATTTATACTTCCTGTTGAAAGGAATACCCCTCTTAGATAGGCTCTTATTTCTGAATTACCACCTATAATATATTCAGGAGTTGGATTTATCAGTTTATTATTATGATCTAATATTCCTAAAGATTTTAGAATTGCATTAGAACTGTCTTTTAATACAATCTGATATAGCTTTTTTTTACTAAAATTCAAATTTTCAATTACTTCTATTTTAGAATCAGTATTATACATATCCTGAAGGAATGTTTGAATTCGTTCTAAAATGAATTTGTTTTCAGTGGACATTTTTATACTATTCTTAGTAAATCCTCCACTGTTTCTTATGAATCCAGCTAATTCAGCTACTATTTCAGAATTAGAATTTTTAATATTACTTATTTCTTCTTTTATTTTTACTGTATAAGACATTATTACCTCATTAGATAAGAGAATATAAGTGAACTTAGTTTTAAACTATTATGTTTCAATGTATTATCTTTATCTATAATCATAAGGTCATCTTCTATTAGTTCGACACCTATTTTTTCTAATTCTTCATAGTCTATTAAAACAGGATCTTTTTGTTCTTCTGATTCATATTTTTTAGCCATTTTTTCAGATATTTTTGTGTTATTAGCAATAACAACATCTACTTTTTTCTTATCTAAATATCTATTTAATAGTTTTACATGATCTCCAACAGTAAAACCATCTGTTTCTCCAGGTTGAGTTACTATATTTGATAAGTACATTATTGGAGCTTTTGCTTTATTAAAAGCATCTTGAACTTCTTTACAAATAATGTTAGGTAGAACACTTGTGAATAAGCTTCCCATACTAAAAATTATTAAATCAGCTTTTTTTATTGCCTCAAGAACTTCTGGTAATACTTTTGGTTCTTTTTTATAATATATTTTTTGAAATTTACGATGTGCTTGAGTAATTTCTTCTTCACCTTCAATTACATTTCCATCGACATCTAATCCCATAAGTGTTAAGTTTGAATCTTCTGATATTGGAAGAACTGTATGTCTTACATCTAATATTTTACTTAAATGGGCAATTGAATCTTTTAAAGATCCAGTTATGTCTAACATAGCTGTTAAAATTAGATTTCCTACTGCGTGTCCATCTAAATCACTAAATGTATTAAAACGATATGACATCATTTCTTTTATTGGTTCATCGATTTGAGAAAGATTTGTTATTACTTTTCTTATATCACCAACAGCTGGTGTATGAAATTCTTTTCTTAATTTTCCAGTAGATCTTCCGTTATCAGAAACGGTAATAACGGCAGTTATATCAACTGGGAAATCTTTTAATCCTTTTAATAAATATGATATTCCGGTACCTCCACCAAACACTACAACTTTTTTATACATAAATCCTCCTAAAGAAATATTTTTTCTTCTTTGTATAGTTTATTGTTTTTCGTACTTTTATATATTATAAATAGTCCAGATAGTATGAATACTACTGATACTAACTGAGCTACTTTAATATTAAATAACATTAGAGAATCACTTCTAAATGATTCTATTATTAGTCTTTCTATTCCATACCATATTAGATATATTCCAGAAAGTGTACCCACTTTTATATTTCTTTTTTTTCTTATAATTATCATAAATATAAAACCAATTAATGATAAAACTGATTCATATAAAAAGGTTGGTTCACGATAAGCATTATCTATATACATTCCGTTTATTATAAAATTTGGTAAATGTAGTGATTTAAGATAATTAAGTGAAACTATTCTTCCATAAGCTTCACCATTAAAAAAGTTTCCCCATCTTCCTATTGACTGAGCAATTATTAGTCCTACTACTAGAATATCTGTTAAATGGAAAAAATCTATTTTATTTTTATGACAGTAATATATTAAATATAATACTCCAGCTATTATTCCTCCATGGATTGCTAAACCACCATTCCATATTTTTATTATTTCTGTAATATTAGAAGAGTAATAATCTAAATTAAACAATACATAATAGATTCTAGCTCCTAGAATTCCCAATATTATTCCATAGAATAATATATCAATAATTGAATCTTTAGAAAGGCCTTTTTTTTGGGCTTCTTTTAATATTAAATGGGTTGCGACGATGATACCAATAAGTATACATACTGAGTACCATTTAATTTGAATGAATCCTAAATCAAGAAATACTTTGTTCATGTTTTTTTACCTTTCTTATTATGTTATTAATTATTTCTTCCATAATAAAATTGGTTATTGAAAGAAGTACAGCAACTACTATAGCTATTAATAAATCTTTAACTTCAAAATGTTTTCCTAAAAGCCAATCTGTTAATTTTAATATAAAAACATTTATACATGGATAAAATAATCCTAGTGTAATTCCAGTTATTGGAATTGTTAGTGTTACTAATATTGGTTTTACTGTTTTATTTAGTATATATATAACCAAAACTATTATTGAAGACCATAGTATTAAATGATCACTATCAATATATACTGATTTAAAAAAACTTGTAACAAATATAAAAACTAAAGTATAACCAATCATGTGAAGTAACCAATCGAAAAAATGATTAATTCTTAACTTATTTTTTTCTTTTATTACTAATTGCATATTTACCTCTCTAGAATTCTCTTTAAGAATTGTCCTGTGTAAGAATTCTTTATTTTAGATACTTCTTCTGGAGTACCTGTTGCGACAATTGTTCCTCCTAGATCGCCACCTTCTGGTCCTAAATCAATTATATGATCAGCAGTTTTTATGACATCTAGGTTGTGTTCAATTACTACAACGGTATTTTTATTATCTACTATTTTTTGTAAAATTGCAAGTAAGCGCTTAATATCATCAGTATGAAGACCTGTTGTTGGTTCGTCTAAAACAAATAATGTTTTTCCTGTAGAAAGTTTTTGTAACTCTTTAGCTAATTTTACCCTTTCTGCTTCTCCACCTGATAAAGTTGGGGCACTTTGACCCAGTTTGATATATCCTAATCCTACATCTTCAAGTACTTTTAGTTTTCTCTTTATTTTGGGAACATTTTCAAAAAATTCTAAGGCAGCTGATACTCTCATATCTAGAACATCTGCAATATTCTTACCTTTATATTTTATGTTTAATGTTTCTCCATTATAACGTGTTCCATGACAAACTTCACATGGTACATATACATCTGGTAAAAAATGCATTTCTATTTTTTTAACACCATCTCCACGACATGCTTCACATCTTCCACCTTTTACGTTAAAAGAAAATCTATTTTTTTCGAAGCCATTAATTTTAGCTTCTTTTGTTGTGGTGAAAAGTGTTCTAATATCATCAAATACTCCTGTATATGTTGCGGGATTTGATCTTGGTGTTCTTCCAATTGGATTTTGAGTAATAGATACTATTTTATCTATATTATCTATACCAAGTATTTTATCATGTTTTCCTGGTTTTTCTTTACTATTATATATTTTTTGAGATACTGCTTTACATAGTATTTCATTTACAAGAGATGATTTACCTGATCCAGATACGCCTGTTACACAGATTAGTTTGCCTAATGGAAATTCTACATCTATGTTTTTAAGATTATTTTCTTTAGCACCTTTAATTGTTAATTTCTTTCCGATGCCTTTTCTTCTCTTTTTAGGTACTTCAATACACATTTTTCCACTTAAGTACTTTCCTGTAATACTATTTTCATTGTTCATTACTTCTTCAGGTGTTCCTTCGGCTACAACATAACCACCTTTATCCCCTGCTCCAGGTCCAATATCAACTAAGTAATCTGCTGCTAGCATGGTATCAGTGTCATGTTCAACGACTATTAAAGTGTTTCCTAAATCACGCATTTCTAAAAGGGATTTTATTAGTCTTTCATTATCTCTTTGATGAAGGCCTATACTTGGTTCATCTAAGACATATAATACTCCTGTTAGATGAGATCCTATTTGCGTTGCTAGTCTAATTCTTTGGGCTTCTCCTCCAGATAATGTTCCAGCACTTCTATTTAGAGATAAATAATCAAGTCCTACATTTGATAGGAATTTTAATCTATCTAATATTTCTTTAATAACTAATTTAGCTATTTCTTTTTTTTCTTCTGATAATTTTAGATTTTCAAAGAATACAATTAAATCTTTGATAGACATTTTTGTTATTTCATAAATGTTTTTTCCACCTAGTTTTACTTGTAATACAGAATCATTTAATCTAGCTCCATGGCAAGTATCACAAGTGTGTTCAATCATATAATGATCTAGCCATTCTCTTACCCAATTCGAGTTAGTATCTAGATGCCTTCTTTCTAGGTTATTTATAATTCCTTCGTAATACTCTTTCTTGTCATAGCGATTTCCACCTTTAGAACTATATGAAAAGTGTATTATTTCATCACTTCCATATAAAATATATTCTTGTTGTTTTCTTTTTAGCTTATTCCAAGGTGTTGTCATCTTTATCTTGTAGTGTTTACAAACACATTCTAGTTTTTTATAGTCTAAACCTTCAGGATCATCAGTTAAAGTTTTAATACAGCCTTCTTGAAGAGATTTAGTAACATCTGGTATTAGTAAATCTTCATCTATTTGTAATTTAATTCCTAATCCCTTACAATCTGGACAAGCTCCATATGGGGCATTAAAACTAAATAATCTTGGCTCTAACTCAGGTAGAGAAAACTCACAATGTGGACATGCAAATTGTTCTGAGAAGACTAGTTCTTTCTTCTCATCTCCAAGTAATTGAATTATTACTTTTCCATTCGAAAGCTTTGTTGCTTGTTCAATAGCTTCAAATAATCTTGATCGTGATTCCTCTTTTAGAATTATTCTATCTATTACTACATCTATTTTATCTTTTTTATTCTTATCTAAATTGATTTCTTCTGATAAATCATACATCTCATCATTTACTCGAACTCTAACATATCCATCTTTTCTTAATTTTTCAAATATATCTTTGTGAGTTCCCTTTTCTCCATGTACAACAGGTGAGAGAATAATCATTTTAGTACCTAGAGGATATTCCATTATTTTATTAGTCATTTCTTCTACACTTTGACTAGTTATTGGTATATTGTGATTTGGACAATATGGTACACCAACTCTTGCGAAAACTAATCTTAGATAATCATATATTTCTGTTACTGTTCCTACAGTTGATCTTGGATTATTATTGGTAGTTTTTTGATCAATTGAGATGGCTGGTGATAATCCTTCAATTGAATCGACATCAGGTTTTTCTGATCCACCTAAAAACTGTCTGGCATAAGCAGACAAACTTTCGACATATCTTCTTTGTCCTTCAGCATAAATAGTATCAAATGCCAAAGAACTTTTTCCACTACCAGATAATCCAGTCATTACAATAAGCTTATTTTTTGGTAATGTGATATTTACATTTTTTAAATTATTTTCACGGGCACCTTTTATTATAATATTATCCATAATATCACCTCTATCGCATATTATAACACAAAAAAAGATAATTATAAGTAATTATCTAAATCTTTCTTTAAATGTACAGGATTTGCATAATTCTTCACTAGGATTTCTATCTTGAAATGATTTTTTTAGAGTTTGATACCTTTCAGAAGATATTATTTCTTCCAAATTACTATTAAAAATATTTCCTAAGTTTATTATACCTTCTCCATCAAGACAACATGGTACTACTGTTCCATCTACTAGTATACCTATGTGTGTTTTTAGAGCATAACAATATCCACAACTTTTGTGATTTGTTATTTCAGGCCATTTAAATTCATTATCTTTATCCACATATGTTGTGGAAGAAATTTTTATATTATTATCTTTTTTTATTCTATCCACAGTTTCTGTTGACAAATTATAAGCTTCTTTTATTTTTTCAACAATTTCTGTAGATTTCTTGTCTAATTCATTATTATTTAATGTCCATATTCTATAAATAACTGTAGTTTTTTTATCTAAATATTTAACATTATTAAATATATCTGCAAAATAATTTTCTTTATTATTTTCACAGTGTAGTGAAAAGTTTATTTTATTAAGATTTTTACATTTTCCTAATTCTTTAGCATATTTACTAAATAACATTCCATTAGTAGTTAAATTTACTTTTAAATTATATTTTGCAGCTTCATTTATCATATCAATAATATTATTATTTAGAAGTGGTTCTCCTTTAATATGAAGATATATGTAGTCTGTATAGTTATGAATTTTATTTAATATCTCTTTAAATTCATTTAAATTCATTTCTCTTTTTGGTCTTTTTATTTTACTACAGAATGAACAATTTAAATTACATTTGTTAGTTATTTCGATATAGATTTTTTTATATTTTTTCATTTTTTTATCATGACTTTATTAGTTCTTTTATTTTTTGGAATATTCATTACTCCGGTTTCTTCCCAATTAAAAACTTCATATTCGTATTCATCCCAAATATATTTAATTTCTTTTGAATTTGGTATAGTGTCACTTAAGTACTCTCCTGGGAATACGTATATACTTGTACTAATAGGAGAATCATTTTCTAAAAATTGAGCTAGTGTATCACATAATGTATCTGATGCAATATCTATTAGTACAAAGTGAATTCTATTTAGTTTGATATTTTCTAATTCAATTATTTTAAGTAATTCTTTTGTAGTCATCATTTTATCTTTTGCTTGTTGATACATTTTTTCATCATGAGACTCATATATTAGTAAATATTGTTGGACATCAATTTGTTTTAATCTCTTGTTTTTATATTGCATTTTTTCTAGAATTTTAAGAGCAAGATATTTATCACATCTTTCTAATTGCTCAGCTTCATCATATTGAGATCTTATTAGTGGTGCTGCCATAAACCAATCTTCTAATTGAAGATCAACAGCTATTTCTAGTGCTTTATTATCATTTACATAATCAACTAACTCGATTAAATCATTTCTACGTTGTCTATTGAATATTTTATTCCCTTTATTATTATTATTTAATTCTTTTATTAATACTTTGTTTTCCATATTTTCTCCTTACATAGATTTCATTTCAAATAGAATATCTCTTAATTCCATAGCTCTTTCAAAGTCTAAATTCTTGGCTGCTTCTTTCATTTCTTGTTCTATTAGAGACATATTTTTCATGATTTCTTTCTTAGTTAATTTCTTTGATTTATTATTATCTTCACTAGTGTTACTAATAACCTCTCTTATTTCTTTTATTATTGTTTTTGGAACAATATTGTGTTCTTTATTATATTCTTCCTGTATCTTTCTTCTTCTTGTTGTTTCATCAATAGCTTCTTTCATAGAATCAGTTATTTTATCAGCGTACATTATTACATGTCCATTAGCATTTCTGGCACATCTACCCATTGTTTGAATAAGACTTCGATTACTTCTTAAGAATCCTTCTTTATCTGCATCTAAAATGGCAATTAATGATACTTCTGGTATATCTAATCCTTCACGGAGTAGATTTATTCCTACTAAGACATCATATTTTCTTGTTCTAACATCATGAATTATTTGCATTCTTTCTAGTGTTTTTACTTCACTATGAAGATAGGCTACTTTAATATCTAATTCTTTTAGATAATTTGTTAATTCTTCAGCCATTCTGATTGTTAAAGTAGTGATTAGAACTCTTTCATTATTTTCGATTCTATTATTAATTTCTCCTACTAAATCTTCAATTTGTCCTTCTGTTTTTCTTACTTCTATAGTTGGATCTAATAATCCAGTAGGCCTTATTATTTGTTCAACGTATTTGCCTTTAGTATGTTCTAATTCTAAATCTCCTGGTGTTGCGGAAACATATATTACTTGATTAATCTTTTTTTCAAACTCATCATATTTTAATGGCCTATTATCTAGGGCACTTGGTAATCTAAATCCATATTCAACTAAATTCATTTTTCTGGCCCTATCACCATTATACATTCCTCTAACTTGTGGAAGTGTTACATGTGATTCATCAACTACTAATAAATAATCATCTGGGAAGAAATCCATTAGTGTTGTAGGAGTTTCTCCTTTTTTTCTTCCGGCCATTGGAGCTGAATAATTCTCTATTCCTGAACAGAAACCTGTTTCTTCTAACATTTCAATATCATAATTAGTTCTTTGTTCAAGTCTTTCTGCTGCTAGTAATTTATTTTCTTTTCTTAGTTCTTCTAGTCTGTCTTTTAATTCTTCTCTTATTCTTTCAATAGCTTGTTTTAATTTTTCATCTCCGACTACAAAGTGACTTGCTGGAAAAATACTAACGTTTTTAAGATTATTTGTAATAACTCCTGTTAATGTATCGATTTCTGAAATTCTGTCTATTTCATCACCAAAGAATTCTATTCTATAGCCTGTTGATTTTTGGGATGCAGGAATAATTTCTAGGGTATCTCCTCTAACTCTAAATGTTCCTCTTTTAAAATCTAAATCATTTCTTTCGTATAACATTTCTACTAATTTTGTTAATACTTGATTTCTTTCAATTTTTTCTCCAACTGTTAAAGTTAGCATCTTATTTTTGTATTCTTCTACTTCTCCAATACCATAGATACACGATACACTGGATACTACAATAACATCTCGTCTTGAAATAAGTGCTGATGTTGCGGCATGTCTTAACTCATCTATTTCATCATTTATTGATGAATCTTTTTCAATGTAGGTATCAGTTGAAGGTACATAGGCTTCTGGTTGATAATAGTCGTAATAAGATACAAAATACTCTACCCTATTTTCAGGAAACAATTCTTTTAACTCACTATAAAGTTGACCTGCAAGTGTTTTATTATGTGCTAAAACAAGAGTGGGTTTATTTATTTCTTGAATAACATTGGCGATTGTAAAAGTTTTTCCTGTTCCTGTTGCACCTAAAAGTACTTGTTCTTTTTTTCCTTCTTTTAAACCGTCTACTAGTTGTTTTATTGCTTGTGGTTGGTCTCCACTAGGCTTGTAATTTGAAATTAAGTTAAACATATATGAGCTCCTTTATACATTAAACAACAACTTTATTTTAACATTATATTATTATTTAGACAACTTTTTGTTTTTTATAATAAAAATGCAATAGCATTTAAACTATTGCATTTATTGGTTAAGATTGCAATTTGTCAGTAATTCATATGAATTTCCGAATTATACGGTAATATCAACGCCAGCCATACCATCAAACACACCTGCAGCAGTTCCATAGAAATCAAATACATGTCCGTATCCACCGAACGAAATATTATAATTCTTGGCGATTGCTTGAGTAATTGGTGTAACTGAATGTTGGTAACTACCATAGATTGTTCCACTACCTACTGTAGAGAAGCCTAAACTTACTATTATGTTGCTTCCTGAGTCAGGTAACTTAACAGTGCTTCCTATACCATTTCCTGGTATTTTTAAGTCACTAAAGTATGATGTACCTGAACTGCTGCTTACATATGAATGGCTATAAGAATAATATGATGGTCCACTAAAATAAGCACCAATATCATCGTAGCTTCTGTTATTTGGACTTGAAAACCATGTTGCTACTATATTTATATAGCAAGTAGATGAACAAGCTGCAGATATTTGTACAGATTTATGTGATGTTCCATGATATGGTGATTTTGATGATCCGCCATTTGACTTTTTAATGATTATTCTTCTATTCATCAAATCCATATCGACGAATTCTTTATAATCTTTTTTAGTCATTATTGCAGGATAGCCATCCCAGTAAAAAGCAGTTAAAAATTTATACTCTTTTTCGTTTAATTCTACACCATTAGCGTTAGTGTAATAAACTTCTTCTTCAGCATAAACATTAAAACCAAATCCTAGAACTGCAACACATAATAGTAATCCAAACAATGCTTTTTTCATTTTTTACCTCCTTTCATTTTCAATTCTAGATATTATTTCAAAATAAAAAAAGAACTTGTTAAGTTCTCCCTTAATTTAGTATATATTTTTCTATATCATATTTAATGGTTTTTTTGCATTTTTCTTTGTTTGTAATCTTTATACACCCATACTGATTTGTATTTAAATTATAATCCCAAATTAGTTCATTATTTTTTAAAAATGTTAATTCTTTATTATTTTCTAGGTAATCAATTGCAATTACAATGTCATTTTCATTTATTTCAATTCTGTAATAATGTCCTCTGTTTTCTCCTTTTTCCATTATTATTGAAGTGATTTTATTTATATTTAGCCCCATTTTCGTTTGCTTTTCTAATTCTCCTATTTCTTTATAATTATTAAATAGTAAAAAATTATTTATAAAATCTCTTTTTATTATAAGTTTTATATCTTCTTCTTTATCATTATAATTTATTTTTAAGTATATATTATTTAATATATTTGAAGAGAAAATTTCATTATATCCATATAAATCTCTTAGAGTTATTTTATCTAAATCTTTGTCTTCAGCTATTAAGATTTCTTTTTTATTATCCTTATAATAAAGTTTTAAATTTGTAACATTAATTTTATCTTTGTCATACTCCAATTCTCCTAATCTTAAGTAACTTTTTTGTTTTGTCAGAATTAGTAAACCATCTTTTAAAGTAAACTCTTGCTTATCATAATTAAGTGTATATATTTTTATAGAATTATATGAATTTATAAAGTAATATATAAAGAAAAGTAATATTAGTATAATTATGAATATAATCGAATACATAAATTTCATTTTATTTTTATATATTTTTTTATTACTTTCATCAATTATATTTAAGGCTCTTTTTTCTAATTCTTCTATTGATGGTTTTTCTATTTTTTTACCAAGTAATAATTCATTAATGGTTACATCAAATATTTCACTTAATCTTAATAGTGTACTAGAATCTGGAATAGTTTCATTTCTTTCCCATTTGGATATTGCTTGTCTACTGATTGGAATCATATCAGCTAATTGATTTTGACTTAAATTTTTACCTTTTCTTAATTCTTTTATAAATTTTCCAGTTAAATTTTCATTCATAATACTACCTCTAGTTATCTCTTTAATTATAAATAATCTGTATGTTATTTGAGATAGACTTGTGGTTTACAAAAAAAGAATGGTTTTTAAACCATTCTTATCTATTATTCCAACTAGATGGTATATTAATATAATTTGCAGGATTAACTACACTTCTTTCATAAGCACCATATGTTGCACAACCACCTTTTTTCCAGTGACATGTTGCGATTTCTAAATGAAGATGGTTTCCTGTTGAACAACCACTTGTACCCATGTATCCAATAATAGTATCTCTTGAAACAACTGATCCAACACTTATATTTCCATAACTACTTAGGTGGACATATGATGAATATAGGTATCCACCATTATAATTATGTTTAACAACTACTATTTTAGCATTTCCATTACATGAGAATCCCATATTACTACACCAATATTCAGAAGTACAGCTATCGGTATATATAGCATGAACTACACCTGGTGCGATTGGGTGTATCGCAATAAATTTATTTGAACTACTAAAATCATAACCTAAGTGTCCTGGATATTTTCCTCTTACGACATATCCATTATCCATTGGTCTTGAAAAGAATCCTACACTTGGTAATGATGATGATGAAGATGCTTGTGAAATACGATATTCACATTGTTGAACATCTTCTGTTGCTCCACAACCTAATTTTTTATAGTAATTTACACTATCTCTAGCTGAGTTTATTTGATCTTGAATTGATGGCATTGCCTCTTTAATACTATTAGATTCAATTTCTATTTTAGCTTTTTCTGCTTTTAGATTTTGTTCTAATACTTTTAATTCTTCTTGCTTTTGAGTTAATTCAGCTTGTTTTGCTTGATTTGTTTTAATTAGTTGCTCTAATTCTTTCATTATTTTGTCATTATATTCAGTTAATTGTTCAACTATTGATAGTCTATAGACCATATCTGTTATATCTTCTGCTCCAAAAGCATATTCTAAGTAAGCATTCTCGCCATTTGATATTTGATAATAAGAAATAATGTTCTTACTTTCTTCACTTTTAATTTTTATTTCTTCTTCACTTTTTTCTATTTCTTCTTGAAGTCTAGCAATTTCTTCTTGAGCTTTAGTTATTTCAGCCTGAGTTGCGGCAATTTTACTTTTTATTTCTGCAACTTCGGCATCATTTTTAGCAAGAGAAGCTCTTTTTTCTTCTAATTCTTGTGTATATTTATTAACTTCTGCTTCAAATTCTTTAATTGTTTTTGCTTTAGTATCAATTGGTAGTGCAATTAAAGATACTAGAGCAATTATTATTGAAAGAGAAATAATTATTTTATTTTTCATTATATTTTTAGGTATTTTTTAACGGCACTAGCACTACCTACCATACCTACTATAATACCTATTCCTAAAACCATTAAAGAAACTGTATATATAAATGGTTCTGGTTGTATTAGTTCAATTAGTTTTGAATATAAATGGCCATCAAAATGCTTGTAAAAAGCTAGGTAACCATATGTTGTGATTATTATTGGAACTATTGATCCTAATAATCCAAGTATCATTCCTTCAATGATAAATGGTGTTTTAATTGTAAAGTTACTTGCTCCTACTAAACGCATTATACTTATTTCTCTTCTTCTTGCTGAAATTGTTAATTTTATTGTATTAACTATTAAGAAAACAGTTACTAAGACAAGAGCTATTACGATTCCATAAGTTACTTTTTCAACTGAAGAAAAAGCACTTACCATTTTATCTACCATTCCTTCTCCATATCTTACTACGGATACTTTATCTACTCTTTCGATTTTATTTGCCGTTTTTTTGATTTCTTCAATATCTTTTACTTTTACTTGGAATGTATCTTTTAATGGACTTTCTTCATCTGACCAATTTTTTAATACTGTATTAAACACTTCTGATTCTTCTTGCATTTGTTCTTTAATATCTTGTTTTGACTGAAAAGAATACTTTTCAATATTTTTTATTGACTTAAGCTCTTTTTCTACTTCTTTTACATCTTCTTCCGTTGCTTCATTATCTAAGAATACAACTATTGTCATATCCTTTTCTATTTGTTTTGTAAAATTTTGAACGTTATATGAAGCAATTATAGCAATTGCTACTATAATTAGTGTAATTGTAATACATGAAATAGAGGCCAATGATAGAGAAAAGTTTCTTATTACGCTTTTAACAGCGTCTCTGACGCTTCTTCCTAACATTCTAAATAGCTTCATTTGAATATGTTCCTTTCTGTTTAAATTTAACAAGATGTCCTTCTTTTAGTGTAATAACTTGTTTTTTCATTTTATTAACTATCTCTTTATCATGTGTTGCCATTATAATTGTTGTTCCACGCATCTTGTTAATGTCCTCTAGTACTCGCATTATTTCCATACTTTTTTCTGGATCTAAGTTACCAGTAGGCTCATCACATAATAATAATTTTGGGTCATTTACAATTGCTCTAGCAATAGCTACTCTTTGTTGTTCTCCACCAGATAGTTTATCAGGATATTCATGAACTTTATTTTTTAAGCCAACATCTTCTAATGCTTTTAATACTTTAGTTCTAATGATGTCCTTTTTTTCACCAATACATTCAAGAGCAAAGGCAACATTTTCATAAACAGTTAATTTTGGTAAAAGACGATAATCTTGGAATACAATTCCTAATTTTCTTCTTAACTTATATACTTTCTTATTTTTTAATTTTGCAACATCTAATCCACCTACAAGGACCTGTCCTTTAGTTGGTTTTTCTTCTCTATATAGCATTTTTATTAATGTACTTTTTCCACTTCCAGATCCTCCTATTACAAATACAAAAGATCCTTTTTCAATAGCTAAGTTTAAATCATAGATGGCAGTTACTCCATTTTTATATTTTTTTTCAACATTTCTTAATCTAATTAGGTCCATCTATCTTATCACCACCTTAGTTAATTCATTATAACATATATTTCGACATTAAAAAAGATATATGAAGTAAAATCATGAAGTTTGTCAAGACATCGTGACCCCATAATATAAATTTATTAATTTTCTATGAATATAGAAATTATTTGTTTGATAACAATTAAGGACAAGTTTGCCTTAATTGTTTTAATATTGTAATTTCGTTAAAATAGTCAATG
>JAFVEF010000017.1 GCA_017478105.1 Bacilli bacterium
CACGTTCTTAGGGTATAAGTATAAGATAGATAATGATAAGTATGATGTAACTTATAGAAAAAAGACAATAAAAAAGATTAAGAAGAAATTAGTTACATTAAAGAAGTATGATTTGATGAAATATTACAGGTCTTATGGAAGTTATTATGGTTACTTGAAAAAGATAAAGACTTGGGAAAGGGAGTTTACAATGAAAGCAATAGAAAAGTACGACTACTTTAAAGAAAAAAATCCAAAAAAAATTATTCTTGTAAAAGAAGGTAGTTTCTATAAAACATATAAAGATGATGCTAAGCTGCTATGGAATTTATTTAGTTATAAATGGAATAATTCTTCAATTGCTTTTGGTGTAAGCAATGCAGGTAAAATCTTTGATAAAATAAAAAGTCAAGGATTGGGATACATTACAATTGAAAATGATTCAAGTACTATTGAAATTCAAGGTAATGATATTGTATATGACTCTTATCTAAATATTTCGTTAATTAATTATGAAAAGTATGAAATGAAAAACAGATTACATAAATTATTAGATTCTGTTTTAGATAAGGATTTTGATTTAATAGATGTTATTAGTTGTTATTTGGAATCATTATAAAACGAAATATCTCTTTTTATTTTTTTTTTTGAGATATAATTAGGAAGAATAGGAGTGGTTTGATGCCAGTATTATCTAAAAAAGAATTAGGTTTAATGGATGAATATTTTAGAGTACTTAATTATCTTAGTGTAGCTCAATTATATTTACTTGATAATCCATTACTTAGAAGAAAGCTTGAACTTAGTGATATTAAACCTAATGTAGTTGGGCATTTTGGAACTACTCCAGGGCAGAATTTTATATATATGCATCTTAATAGAATTATTAAGAAGAATAAACTTAATATGATATATATATCAGGTTCTGGACATGGTGGACAGGCAATGATTGCGAATAATTATTTAGAAGGAGTTTATTCTAAGTATTATCCTTCTATAACTGAAGATTTGGAAGGACTTAAAAAATTATGTAAGCAGTTTTCTTTTCCTGGTGGAGTTTCTAGTCATGTTTCTCCAGAAGTGCCTGGGTCTATTCACGAAGGAGGAGAACTTGGATATAGTTTAGCTCATGCAGCAGGAGCAGTACTTGATAATAAAGACTTAATCGCAGCTTGCGTTGTAGGAGATGGAGAAGCAGAAACTGGTCCTCTTGCTTGTAGTTGGCATATAAATAAATTTTTAAATAAAAAAACTGATGGAGTGGTTTTACCAATACTTCATCGTAATGGATATAAAATTTCTAATCCTACTGTTTTTGGAAGAATGAGTAATCAAGAAATAGAAGATTTCTTTTATGGATATGGATGGAAACCTTTCTTTGTTACGGGTAGTGATCCTTTAAAAATGCATGAAGAAATGGCTAAAACTATGGATATGGTTTATAAAGAAATATTAGCTGTTAGAAAAAAAGGTAGTGGTAATTATCCAGTTATTATTTTAACTACTCCTAAAGGATGGATGGGTCCTAAAGAATATAATAATTTAAAAATAGAAGGTAGTTTTAGATCTCATCAAGTACCTATTCCAGTATCAGAAGATAATTTAGTTTTAATTGAAAAATGGTTAAAGAGTTATAAAATAGATAATTTATTTGATGAGTCTGGTAAACTTGTTAAGAGACTTAAGGATTTATGTCCACCAATTAATAACTGTATGGGTAATAGTTTTTATACTAATGGTGGTATTAAGAAAGATTTAATTGTACCTAATTTTTTAGATTATTGTATAGATGTAGATTATCCTGGTAGTGTAGTTAATCAAGATACTATGGAACTTGGTAAGTATATTAGAGATTTATTTGTACTTAATAAGCAACATAAAAATTTTAGAATGTTTGGTCCAGATGAAGCTTTATCTAATAGATTTAATTATGTATTTGAAAAAGAAAATAGGACTTGGGAAGGGAAAATTTTAAAAAATGATGAATTTTTAGATAATAGTGGTAGAGTAATGGATTCTTATTTATCAGAACATTTATGTGAAGGAATGCTTGAAGGATATTTATTAACTGGTAGACATGGATTTATTCATAGTTATGAGGCTTTTGTTAGAATAGTTGATTCTATGGCTAGTCAACATGCTAAGTGGTTAAAGGTTTGTAATCAAATTGAATGGAGAAGACCAATTGCTTCACTTAATTTTTTACTAGTTAGTCATGCTTTTCAGCAAGATCATAATGGTTATACTCACCAAGATCCAGGATTTTTAAATCATTTAGTTACTAAAAAGGCTGACGTTATTAGGATGTATTTACCTCCTGATACTAATTGTTTATTATCTTGTTTTGAACATTGTATTAAAAGTAAGAATTATGTAAATGTAATTGTTGCCTCTAAGCATCCTCGACCACAATGGTTAAATAAGGAACAAGCAAAAAAACATTGTGAAGTAGGAATTGGCATATGGGATTTTGCATCAAATGATGGAGGAAATCCTGATGTTGTATTAGCATGTTGTGGAGAGACTCCAACACTTGAAGTTTTAGCAGCTGTTCAAATACTTAGAAATAATGTAAAAGGTATAAAACTAAGAGTAGTTAATGTTGTAGATTTAATGAAATTACAATCTCCATCTACTCATCCACATGGTCTATCTGATAGTGAATATGATAAAATATTTACTCGAGATAAACCTATTATATTTAATTTCCATGGTTATCCTTCATTAATTCATCAATTAACTTATAGAAGATTTAATCGTAATTTACATGTACATGGATATAAAGAAGAAGGAACAATCACAACTACTTTTGATATTCGTGTTCAAAATGAAATAGATCGTTTCCATCTAGTTCAAGCAGTATTAAAAGAAATTCCACGTTATAAAAAGAGTGGAGAAGCTTTAATTAAATGGTGTGATGATATGTTAGATAATCATAATAAATATATTAAAGAATATGGAATAGATATGCCATTTGTTAGAGATTTTAAATGGAAGTAGTATCTAAATAGACAATGATTTATTATTGATGTATAATATTTATATAGAGGTGGTACTATGAGTAGTAGAAAAAGTAAAACATTTCCAGTTATTATTACTTTTATTTTTATAGTAATAATCGTATACTTATTTGCTAATTTAAAACAATCACAAGTTACTTGTGAAAAGACTAAATCATTTGATCAAGATATTCGTATTAAAGAAGAATTGGTTGCGGGTACTGATGGTAAGAAGGTTAATAGTATTAATCTTAAGAAAACTATTATTTTACCTGAAAAATATGCTGATCAAACACATTTTAATAGTATTAAGTTTGCATTAGAAAAGACACTTGATTATTTAGGAGATAATGTTAAATATAGTTTTAATGATAATAAAATTATTATTAAGATTAGTGTTAATAAAAATGAAATAGTGTTATTAGATAATATAGAGTTTTTTGTTAATAATGATTTACAAATAAAGATTAATTCAAATACAAAGAGTAGTGAAATTATAGCTTTAAGTGTAGGAGATAACTATACTGATGGTGAGTTAATGAAACATTTTAAGAATAGAGGATATACTTGTAAATGATTGATGATAATATTATAAATGAAGCAGCAAGTGAAATGGATTTTTCTAAAAATCATTTAGTTGATATTGGAAATGGACTTGAGCTTACTAATTATGAGATAGATGTTTTGAGAAGAAATGATATTTCATATTTAGATTGTACTAGTTTAAAAGAAATTTTATTTAGAATAGAAAGTGTAATAGAAGATGTTGATGATTATGATGAACTTGAGTATATTGCACTTACTATTGGGGAAAGAGATTATTATCAAAATACTAATAAATAAACTAGAAGTTTAACTCAACTTCTAGTTTATTGTTTTTTTTTATTATTTTTTTTATAATTATCATGGGAGTGATAAAATGGTTTATTTAGATTATAGTGCCACTACACCAGTAAATAGTGAAGTAATTGATACTTATAGTAAAGTATGTAGAGATTATATAGGTAATCCTAATTCATTACATAAATTAGGTGTTGATAGTAAAAGATTAATTGATGCGAGTACTAAGCAAATTGCTGATATATTAGGAGTTAAGGAAAATGAAGTTATTTATACTAGTGGAGCAAGTGAAGCTAATAATATGGCTATTAAAGGGATATGTTTAAAGTATAAGAATAGAGGAATGCATATTATTACTACTGAGTTAGAGCATTCTTCTGTAATAGCTCCTATTAATTATTTAACTACTTTAGGATTTGATGTTGATTTTGTAAAACTTGATAATAATGGTTTAGTTGATTTAGATGATTTAGAAAAACTAGTTAGAAAAGATACTGTTTTAGTATCTATTTGTTCTGTAAATAGTGAAATTGGAATTAGACAAGATATTAAAAAGATTTATGAAACTGTTAAGAAGAAGAATCCTTTATGTTTTGTTCATAGTGATGTTACTCAAAGTATTGGTAAAGAAGTATTTGATTTTAATTATGTTGATTTAGCAAGTATGTCTTGTCAAAAGTTTTATGGAATGAAAGGAATAGGGGCTTTAATAAAAAAAGATAAACTTATTATAGAACCTTTAATTCATGGTGGTAAATCTACAACTGTTTTTCGTAGTGGAACACCAGCTACTCCTTTGATTGCTTCTTTTGCGAAAGCATTGAGACTAATGTATGAGGATTTTAATAGTAAACAAAAGAAAGTATTGGAAATACATGACTATTTACTTAACAAATTGAAAAATATAGATATATTTGTAAATAGTAATGATGTTTGTTTACCAAATATAGTTAATATTAGTTTAAAGAATATTAAGAGTGAAGTAATGTTACATGCTTTGGAAGAGAAAGATATTTATATTTCTACACAAACTGCTTGTTCTACAGGAAATTATTCTAAAGCTGTATATGCAGTATGTCATGATAAAGATAGAGCAAGTAGTAGTTTAAGAATAAGTATTTCTTATTTGACTACGAAAGAAGAAATTGATTATTTTTGTGATTGTTTAGAAAAGTTTATTGATAGTTTAAATTTTAGGAGATAATTATGAAGATTGTTAAGATTGGGGCCATCTGGTGTGGTGGTTGTTTAGTTATGAATAAAGTTTGGGATAAGCTTAAAAATAATTATTCTTTTGATTCTATTGAATTGGATTACGATATGGATGAAGATGAGGTTTTAAAGTATAATCTGGGAGATGTATTACCTGTTTTTATTGTGTATTCTGATGAAAAGGAAGTATTGAGAATAGTTGGGGAATTATCTTATGATGATTTTGTTTCGAAGTTATTAGAGGTTGGTGTTTTAAATGTGGAAAAAGATTAGTTTATTTTTATTCTTGTTTTTTGTCCCTTTTTTTGTTTTTGCGAAAGAAGATGATCAAATATCTTTGTATTTTTTTCATGGAAATGGTTGTCCACATTGTGCTGGTGAAGAGAAGTTTTTAGAATCAATTAAAGATCGTTATGAGTATTTAAATATTAAATCATATGAGGTTTGGTATGATGAAGATAATGCTTCTTTTTTGAGTGATATTGAAAAGGCTCTTTCTATTAAAAAATCGGGAGTACCTCTAACTGTAATTGGTGATACTGTAATAAGTGGGTATTCTGAAAATACACAAAATAGAATTTTAAGGGCAATTGATTTTTTTCATGAAAATGAATATGTTGATGTAGTAGAAAAAATAAAAGATGGAACTTATGAAAAACCTAGTGATGAGAGTGAATTTGATAAAGATGAAAAAGAAACTGATGAAGAAATGACTTTTAATATTCCATTACTTAGAAAAGTAAATTTAAAAAGAGTTTCTTTACTCGCAAGTAGTGTTATTATTGGTCTTATAGATGGTTTTAATCCATGTGCTATGTGGATATTATTGTTTCTAATTAGTGTTTTAATTGGAATGAAAGATAGAAAAAGAATGTGGATTATTGGACTAACTTTTTTATTTACATCAGCTTTAGTTTATATGTTAATAATGCTTTCTTGGATACAAATTGCGGTTAAGATTACAACAGTTATTTGGATTAGAAATTTAATTGCGGTAGTGGCTTTGATTGGGTCTTTTATAAATCTTCGTAGTTATTTTAAAAGTAATGATTCTGGTTGTGAAGTGGTTGATTCTAAGAAAAGAAAAAAGATTTTTAAAAGAATTAGAGAATTTACTAGTGAGAAAAGTCTTTTTTTAGCACTTATTGGAGTAATAGGACTTGCAGTATCTGTTAATTTAGTAGAACTTGCATGTTCAGCAGGACTTCCTTTAGTTTTTTCAGAATTATTAGTATTAAATCATGCGGATTCTTTGATGAAGTTTCTTTATACACTTGTTTACATTATGTTTTTCTTATTAGATGATCTTGTTGTTTTTATGATTGCGATGTTTACAATGAAAGTAACTGGTATTTCTACCAAGTATAATAAGTATTCTCATTTATTAGGTGGAATAATAATGTTAATAGTTGGAGTTTTATTATTAGTGAAACCTGAATGGTTAATGTTTCAATTTAAATAGTTTACTTATTTTAAATTATTATGTATAATGTATTTTAGGATAGAGGGTGTTATACATATGGAAAATGAAATGATAACAGTAGTTGATGGTAATGGAGTTAAGTTTGATGCGACATTGGTTACATATTTAGTTAGTGATGACTATTTAAATAAGTATATTGTTTATTCTAAAGGAGAACGTACTGGGGCTAATAACGATGAAGTTATTTATATTTCTAAATTATTAAATACTGGTGATAATCTTCAAATACAAGAAATAGTCGATAATGATGAATGGTTAAATGTGCAATTATTATTGAAGAAGATTGCGAATGCTAATTAAGGAGGACTTTACTATGAAAAATGAGTTAAAAAATGTAAATTATAGAGATGTTTTGGCTTATTTAAAGGGCTCTTTCTATGATAGTTATCAAGAGTACGTAAAAGACTATTCTGATAATCAAGAATATAAGAAAGCTTTAGATGATTTAAGTGATGAAATAACCAGATTAACTAGTGTTTTCTCTAGAATAGAGTATTTACAAAATAATGTAAAAGTAGATGAAAATGAAGTTGTCGCTGAAAAGACTGTTGAAAATAATAATGATATAAATGATTTATTTAATATTAGTGATACAAAGGCAGAGGAAAATGTTGAAGTATCTCAAGAATCACCAGCTGAGGTTGCAAATACTGAAGTAGCTTCTGTGGTACAAGCTGAACCTGTAAATACTGAAGCAGTTCCTGAAGTACAAGCTGAACCTGCGAATACTGAAGTAGCACCTGAAGTACCAGTTGAACCTGTAAGTACTGAAGCAGTTCCTGAGGTACCAGTTGAACCTGTAAGTACTGAAGTAGCACCTGAAGTACAAGCTAAACCTGTTAATACTGAAGTAGCACCTGAAGTACCAGTTGAACCTGTTAATACTGAAGCAGTTCCTGAAGTACCTGTTGAACCTGTAAATACTGAAGCAGTTTCTGAACCAGTAATTAAAGAACCTCTTATGCCAACTGAGGCAAATAAAAAGGTAATTACTAAGATTGATACTGAAATGCCAAAAGCTATATTAGTAAGTGAAAAACAAAAGAATAATTTAGTTACTTCTAAAGATGTACAAGAAGCTCTTCTTAAGAATACTGTAAGTGAAAATGTTGAAGAAAAGCCTGTTAATAATATTGAAGCAATGATGGCTCAGGCTAATGCTTTATATAAAGAAGGTCGTGTTGCAGAAGCACAAAGTTTATATGATCAGATTAGTCAATTGAATCGTGAGAAGAATGGTGAGGGAACATCTGCTACTGATGATAATGCCAAAGTTCTTGTTAAGTAGGTGTATATATGAATTTAGAAATAGATAAAAATAATTATGGTGAATTTGTTGATAAAATAGTGGATATTTTTAGATTATCAATTAAAACTAGTTCTATTTTATTTAATTTAAAAATATCTGATTATAAAGCATATATAAATTTATCTATTGTTGAGCATAGTGGTGAAAAAAAAGAATATAATGAAGTTATTTTAGATTATAATGATAGATTTTATAATGACTTTTTATTACCACTTATTAGTAAAGTTAATATGTTTGGAAATATAGTAACTAAAGATATTGTTAATCTGGATAATGATTCTTTAGTTACATTAAGACTTATTAGTGAAAATAATGATTTATTTACAATAGATGGTTTAAGTCAGGATGATTCAAATAACTTAATGAAATTACTTGATAATAAAAAAAATAATTTAATAGAGAATTAAAAATCCATTACATAGTAGACGCAAGGAGGAGTAATATGCGTAGTATAAGAAGACGAAGATTAATACAATATTATGCAAAAATACTAGTGGTTGTAGCGTTTACTTTTGTTTTATATGGATTTTTTTTGTATTTATATGATTCAAATAAAGTTCTTAATCCAATAGATGATTTTGAACAAGAAGAAGTAGATAATGAATCTACTAATATAACTACAGTAGATGAAATTAGTGATAATAGTGGTAGTGTGGATAATACAAGTAATCCAACGACAGATACTACTAATCAAACTAGTGATAATAATAATACAAAATCTAAACCTAAGAATAATAGTAATAATACTAATAACACTAATTCTTCTAATACTAACAATAATACTAACAATAATACTAATAATAGTACTAATAGTAATTCCAATCAGGTTGTTGTTAATCCGCCACAAGATAATAATAATGAGAAAGTATTAACAATTGATGAGATTAATAATAATAGAAGAGTTGAGTTACAAAATAAATATAGTGTTACTATTAAATATGGTTCAGAAACAGAAGGTTATAGTGTTGGAAATGTTAATTCTTATCCAATATATGATGGTAATGTAATTTCAAATGTTTTACAACAATTAGATGCTTGTCTTGCTTTATATCCTAGTGGTTTATTTAGAGAGATAAGAGATGGAGGTATTCCTTTAACTATTCTTTTAGTTAGTAATTATAATGATAATTTAATAACAGGTATTACTGTATCTAATAATTTTAGTGCTACTATATCTATTGCATCAGCGTATCCATTTGGAGAGAGCTTTTATCATGAGTCTTATCATTATATAGAAAGATATTTATTTAAAAGAGGTGCTGATTTTAATACTTGGGATACTTTGAATCCTGAAGGATTTGTTTGGAATTCTATAAATCCAGAGTTAAGTTATACTAATACTTATTCTCCATATGCTTCTTTTGTTAATAATTATGCTCAAACATCTGCTGGTGAAGATAGGGCATCTACCTTTGAATATATGATGGCTTCTTCTAAGGCTTCTTGTTTAAATAATGGAGGAACGGTTTGGAGAAAAGCTAAACTTATGGCTGACAAAATAGATTTAATTTTAAATACAGTTAGACCAGATGCAGTAGAATATTGGGAAAGGTTTTTATGAGACAGATAGTAATAAATGATAATGGCCTTAATAAAGATGAAATTGATTTTGAAGTAGTTCGTGTAAAAGCTTTATTAGTTAATAGCTCTTCTAAAATACTTATGGCATTTAATAACAATACTTTTCAATTTCCAGGTGGTCATTTAGAAGAAGGAGAAACAAAAGAAGAGTGTATTAAAAGAGAAGTTATGGAAGAAACTGGGATAGTTGTTTCAGAATCTTTAGAACCATTTCTTGTTATAACGACATATGATGATAATTATTTTGATACGAATAAGAAAGTGCTAAACAGTATTTATTATTATAGGATTATAACTGATGAGGTTCCTAATTTAGAGAATACTCATTATGATGAATTAGAATTAGAATCTGATTTTGATTTATATTATGTTGATTTTTCTAATTTTGATTCTTTTATAAAGAAGGAAATGGAGAGTGGAAAAGTAGATAAAAAAATTGGAAGAGAAATGTTACATGTAATAGATATATATAAAGAAATATATGGAGGTTAAATGAAAGTATTAGTAACTGGTGGACTTGGATATATAGGAAGTCATACGGTAGTTGAATTATTAAATGATAATTATGAAGTTGTAGTTATTGATAATTTATATAATTCAAACATTGGGGTTGTTGATAAGATAAAAACAATTACAGGAAAAGAGTTTGGTTTTTATCAAGAAGATGTTTGCAATTTAGAGGCATTGGAGAAGATTTTTTCAGAAAATAAAATTGATGCAGTTATTCATTTTGCAGGATATAAGGCAGTTGGTGAATCAGTAAAAAAACCAATAATGTATTATGAAAATAATATAGTTTCTACACTACATCTTTGTCAAAAGATGATTGAACACGGTTGTATGAATTTGATATTTTCTTCTTCAGCAACTGTTTATGGTGATCCAGAAAGATTACCGATTACAGAAGATTGTCGTGTAGGAGGAACAACTAATCCTTATGGAACATCTAAACTTATGATTGAACAGATGCTTAAAGATATTGTTGTTGCTAATCCTGATTTTCATGTAATTGCACTTAGATATTTTAACCCAATAGGTGCACATACATCTGGATTAATTGGAGAAGTTCCAAATGGTATTCCAAATAATTTAATGCCTTATATTGTTAGAGTAGCATCTGGTGAATTAGAAATACTTAGTATTTTTGGTGATGATTATGATACACCTGATGGAACAGGAGTACGTGATTATATTCATGTTGTTGATTTAGCTAAGGGACATTTAAAAGCTTTGGAAAAGATTACTAATTTTAATGGAATGCATTTTTATAATTTAGGTACTGGAGTTGGATATAGTGTTCTTGATTTAGTTAAAGCTTTTGAAAGAGTAAATGGTGTTAAAGTTCCATATAAGATTGTTGAAAGACGTCCTGGTGATATTGCTAGCTGTTATTCTGATCCATCGCTTGCATATAAAGATCTTGACTGGAAGGCAGAATATGGACTTGATGAGATGATGAGAGATTCTTATAATTTTATTTTAAAATATAATGATAAATAGGAGTTTTTATGGAAGAAAATAAAGTGGTAAATAATGATACTAAAAAAAATAGTAGTAATATGTTTATAATAGTATTGTTAGTATTATTGATTATTGGTTTAGTAGGATATATTTTGTATGATAAAGAATTATTTGTTAAAAAGGGTAATAAAGAAAATAATAATGTAGAAGAAAAAGAAAAACTAGAAGAAGTTAAAGAAGTAACTAAACGTGAAGATGAATTATATGACTATTTACAAGTCTGTGATTTTTTAACTGGAAGAGTTGCGGATAAATATCCAATTAGTAATTTTAAGAGTTTATCTAACCAAGATGTTTTATACCATGGTGTTTTATATGGTGTATTAAATAAAGCATTCTCATTTAATGGATCTTTTTCTCAAGGTGATTTGAAAAAGCAAATTAGTTCTTTGTTTGGTAGTGATTATAATTATATAGATGAAGATATACAATGCTTTGCTGGAGATGGAGCACTATTTACATATGATTCTGATGGAAAAGTGTATAGTCGTGTTATGGATGGACATGGACATGGTGGAGAAGGTGGATATGCCTTTAAAAGATATTTTGACAGTGCTACTTTAAATGAAGAAAAAGGTATTCTTACTATTAAAGTTAAAAACTTATTTGGAGCTTATTACGGTGATATTGGTGGACCTGTTGAAAACTTTTATGCGACAGCAGAAGATGTTTTTAAAAAAGGTTTATATGAAACAGATGAAATACGTGATGGTGAAAATGAGTATGATATAGCTTTTGAAAAGTTTAAAGATTTAGTTCCAATTACTACTTTTACATTTAGTAAAAATAGTGATGGTAATTATGGATTAAGGAGTGTTTCGATTGATAAGTAGATCTAGATTTGAACTAGATCTTTTTTTCTTTATTAATGGTTGTTTTGTTTTTAGAAATCATGTATAATATTAGTCGTTGGAGGGATATATATGGCAAAAAAAGAAAATAAAAATGTACATGAATTAATACAAAAAATTGATGGTGATACTTGGAAATCTGCAATCGATAAAGTTTTTTTAGAAAAACAAAAAACTGTAAAAGTTGATGGATTTAGACAAGGTAAGGTACCAAGAAATATATATGAACAAAAATTTGGTAAGGAATCATTATTTTTAGATGCTGCTAATCATGTTTTAAATGATGCATATGTTAAAATGATGGAAGAATCTAAACTTATTCCTGTTGTACAACCAAGTGTTGATATTAAGAGTATTTCTGAAGATGGTGTTGAATTTGTATTTAAAGTTATTACTAAACCAGAAGTAAAAGTTAAAAAGTATAAAGGATTAAAGATTAAACCTGAAAAAGTAAAAGTAACTGACGAAGAGATTAATCATGAATTAGGTCATTTACTTGAAAGATATACTGAATTAGTTACTAAAGAAAAAGGTAAAGTTGAAAATGGTGACGTTGCGATAATTGACTTTGAAGGATTTAAAGATGGTGTAGCTTTTGATGGTGGTAAAGGTGAAAACTATTCACTAGAAATTGGATCTCATTCTTTCATTCCTGGATTTGAAGAGGGAGTTATTGGAATGAAGGCTTTAGAAGAAAAAGACCTAAAATTGAAATTCCCAGAAGATTATGGTGCTAAAGATTTAGCAGGTAAAGAAGTAGTATTTAATGTAACAGTACATGATATTAAGAAAAGAGTAGTACCCGAATTAGATGAAGAATTCTTTAAAGATTTAGATATGGAAGGCGTAACAAATAAAGAAGAGTTAGATAAAGTAGTAGAAAAAGAATTGCAAGCTCAAAAAGAAGAAATGGCTGATAATAAATATACAGAAGATTTACTAGAAGCTGCATCTAAAAACATGAAAGTAGAAATAGATGAAGAAATAATTGATGACGAAACTGAATATATGTATAAAGACTTCGTTAAAAAATTAGAAATGCAAGGAGTAAGTGAAGACTTATACTATGCATATGCTAGAACTACTAAAGAAGATGTTAAAAAAGAAATGAAAAAAGAAGCTGAAATAAGATTAAAATATAGATACTTACTTGAAGCTATTATTAAAGAAGAAAAAATATCCGTAACAGATAAAGAAGCCAAAGAAGAAGTTAAAAAAATAGCTAACGAAAGTAACATGACAGAAGAGCATGTTATGGAACATCTTGGTGGAAACTTAGATAGAG
>JAFVEF010000002.1 GCA_017478105.1 Bacilli bacterium
GAAACTTTAGTTTATTTATACCAATTTATTTCCCGGGAAATATTTTTATCTATGTTTCACGTGAAACTTTAGTTTATTTATACTATTTTATTTCCCGCGAAATATTTTTATCTATGTTTCACGTGAAACCTTAGGTTATTTATACCAATTTATTTCCCGCGAAATATTTTTATCTATGTTTCACGTGAAACTTTAGTTTATTTATACCAATTTATTTCCCGGGAAATATTTTTATCTATGTTTCACGTGAAACTTTAGTTTATTTCTACTATTTTATTTCCCGGGAAATATTTTTATCTATGTTTCACGTGAAACTATAGTTTTATTTCTACCATTTTATTTCCCGGGAAATATTTTTATCTATGTTTCACATGAAACATTATTATTATGATGTAATCAATTTACTACGAAATATATATACAAAAAAAAGAATAGATAAACTATTCTTCATTTTCTAATTCCTCACTATCAGTATCAGGTTCAACAAGAGCAATAGTAGAAACCTTTTGATTATCTTTAAGATTTATTAATCTAACACCTTGTGTAGCTCTCTTCAAAACAGAAACTTGATTCAAAGGTAATTTAATAATTATTCCACTATTAGTAATTATCATTAAATCATACTCTTTATTATTACTTAAACATTTCAATGCTGCCATCTGTCCATTCTTTTCAGTAACATTTAAAGCTTTGACTCCTTTGCTACCTCTATGTGTTTTTCTGTATTCATCGATAACAGTCTGTTTTCCATAACCATTTTCAGTGGCAATTAGAACTAAATCACCAGAATTAACAACCTCAGCACCAACTACGAAAGATCCATCTAAATCCATTCCTTTTACTCCAGAACTATTTCTTCCCATAGATCTAACTTCATTTTCATCAAATCTAACTAGTCTTCCATTACTTGCACCAATTACAATTTCATTTTTTCCACAAGTACTTTTTACACTGATTAACTCATCATTTTCTTTTAAAACAATAGCAATTTTACCACTTTTTCTAATATTATCAAACTCTTCGATTGGAGTTCTCTTAACAATACCATTTTTAGTAGTAAACATTAGATATTTAACTTCACTATCATCTTTACTTATATTTATTATCGAACTAATGTTCTCATCTTTTTCAAGTGGTAATAAATTTATAATTGGTAATCCCTTTGATTGACGCGAAAATTCAGGAACCTCATAACCTTTTAATCTATATACTCTACCTCTATTAGAGAAGAATAATAAATAATCATGAGTATTCATATTTATTAAATGTTCCACAAAATCTTCATCATTAGTAGACATACCTTTGATACCAACTCCACCTCTATTTTGAGTTTTATAAGTATCAGTTCTTAATCTTTTAATATAACCATTCTTAGTTAAATTAATAATTACATCTTCTTCTGGTATTAAAGATTCATCCTCAATATATTCGATAGCTGTCATATCAATATTAGTACGTCTCTCATCACCATATTTTTGCTTAATTTCAAGTAATTCGTTTTTAATTACTTCTAAAATCTTTTGATCACTAGCTAAAATAGACTTTAACTCATCGATTAGTTTTAATAAATCATTTAATTCATTTTCTATTTTTTCTCTTTCTAAGCCAGTTAAACGTCTTAACCTCATTTCCAATATTGCATTAGCTTGAACTTCACTCAAACCAAAGTTTTTCATAAGACCATTTCTAGCATCTTCATCTGATTGAGAACCTCTAATTAACTTAATTACAGCATCAATATTATCCAAGGCAATCTTTAAACCTTCTAAAATATGTACACGTTTTTCAGCAACATCTAAATCAAATTTAGTTCTTCTAATAATTACCTCTTTTTGATAATCAATATATTTAACAATAATATCTTTCAATCCAAGTGTTTTAGGAACACCTTGGTCTAACATCAAAAATATAATTCCATATGAAGTTTGAAAAGCAGTATGCTTATACAACTTATTTAAAACAACTTGAGCATTAGCATCTCTTTTTAAAGTAATCGTAATTTTAATACCATTTTTTAAATCTGAATGATAATCAGCAATTCCATCAATTGTCTTATTATGAACAAGTTCAGCAACTTTATTCTTTAATTCTAAAGTATTTACACCATAAGGAACTTCATCAATAATAATTTGCTGTTTACCATTTTCCTCTTCAATAGTAGCCTTACTTCTAATAGTAATAGTACCTCGACCAGTTTCATAAGCTTTTCTTATTCCACTATTACCTAAAATAATAGCTCCTGTAGGAAAATCAGGTCCTTTAATATATTTCATTAACTCATCTAATTCAATATCGTGATTATCTATATAAGCAACACATCCATCAATAACTTCACTTAAATTATGTGGAGGTATATTAGTTGCCATACCAACCGCAATACCAGTAGTTCCATTAACTAAAATATTAGGAAATCTTGATGGTAATACTTCAGGTTCTCTTTCACTTTCATCGAAATTAGGTATAAAATTTACTGTATCTTTATTAATATTTCTCAATAATTCCAACGAAATTTTAGATAATCTTGATTCAGTATAACGCATAGCAGCAGCACCATAACCTTCAATGTTACCAAAATTTCCATGACCATCAACAAGCATGTATCTATAAGAGAAATCTTGTGCCATTCTAACCATAGCCTCATATATAGATGAATCACCGTGTGGATGATATTTTCCCATAACATCCCCGACAATTCTAGCACTCTTTTTATGAGGTTTATCAGGAGTATAACCAGATTCAAACATAGAATATAATATTCTTCTATGAACAGGTTTTAAACCATCTCTTAAATCAGGTAATGCTCTAGCAACAATAACACTCATAGAATATTCCAAAAAAGAATCTTGAACCTCTTTTACAATATTATTTTTTTCTAATCTATCCATAATTTAAGCCTCCTAAACATCAAGATTTTCAACATAAGTAGCATTGTTTTCAATAAATTCACGGCGTGGTTCTACTTCCTCACCCATCAATTTAGAGAAAACATCATCTGCTGCTATAGCATCTTCTACAGTAATTTGTCTTAATACACGAGAATTAATATCCATTGTTGTTTCATTTAATTCTTCAGCATCCATTTCTCCTAAACCTTTCATTCTAGTAATTTCATATTTAGTATTAGGAGATAAGCCTGCTATATATTCGTCTCTTTCTTCTTCATTAAGAACATACTTTATAGTTTTTCCATGTTTAATACAAAATAATGGCGGTTGAGCTGCATAAACATGACCAGCCTCAACGATAGGTTTAAAGAATCTATAAAATAAAGTTAGTAATAAAACTCTAATATGACTACCATCAACATCAGCATCTGTCATTATAATAATCTTATGATAACGTAATTTTGATAAATCAAACTCTTCACCAATACCTGTACCAAAAGCGGTTATTATAGTTCTAATTTCTTCATTTCCCAAAGCTCTATCAAGTCTTGCCTTTTCTACATTTAATATTTTTCCACGTAAAGGTAATATTGCTTGAGTCATAGAATTTCTACCTTTAATAGCAGATCCTCCAGCAGAATCACCCTCGACTAAAAATATCTCACTTACAGTAGCATCTTTACTTTTACAATCAGACAATTTTCCATAAAAATTAGTAACATCTAAATCACCTTTACGGCGTGTTAATTCACGAGCCTTTTTCGCAGCTACTCTTGCTCTACTAGCTGTAAGTGCCTTATCAATAATAATTCTTGCCTCATCTGGATTTTCTAATAAAAATCTTTCAAAAGATTCTGAAAAAATTTTATCAGCAATAGCTCTAACCTCACTATTACCTAATTTAGTCTTAGTTTGACCTTCGAACTGAGGATTAGGATGTTTTACAGAAATAATTAAGGTAATACCCTCTCTTACATCATCACCAGTTAATGGATCATCCTTTTCTTTTAATAAATTATTAGTAGTAGCATATTTATTAAGTATTCTAGTCAAAGCACGTCTTACTCCATCTTCATGAGTTCCACCCTCAGGAGTAGTAATATTATTAACAAAAGAATAAATACTAGAATTATAAGTTTCGTTATATTGCAATGCAACTTCAACTTTAATATCTTTTTCAACACCTTCTACATCAACTATAGTATCATGAATAGGTCCTTTATTCTTATTAAGCATTTGAACATACTCTACAAGACCACCTTCATAACAAAATGAATCTTTTTTATCAGCTTCTCTTTCATCGAATAAAGATATTCTTAAACCCTTATTTAAAAAAGCAAGCTCTTTTAAACGTGTCTTTAAAATATCATAATCATAAACTGTAGTTTCAGTAAAAATTTGATCATCAGGTAAAAAATGAACAGTAGTACCAGTTCTATCTTTATCACATTTATCAATTATTCTTAAATCAGCTTCTGGATGTCCACCGTTACTAAAACGTTGAAAATAAACATTTCCATTCTTATAAACCTTAACTTCTAACCAATCACTCAAAGCATTAACAACACTTGCTCCTACACCATGTAATCCACCAGAAACCTTATAGCCTCCACCACCAAATTTTCCACCAGCATGTAATACTGTATATACTGTTTCAACAGTACTTTTACCAGTTTTAGGGTGAATATCAACAGGTATTCCACGACCATCATCTTTAACAATAATACTATTATCTTTGCAAATTGTAACTTCTATATGCTTACAATAACCAGCTAAAGCTTCATCGATCGCATTATCAACAATTTCCCAAACTAAATGATGTAATCCTCTAGAACTAGTAGTTCCAATATACATTCCAGGACGTTTTCTTACTGCTTCTAAGCCTTCTAATACTTGAATAGCTGACGAATCATATTCTTTTTCAACTCTTTCATCTTCCATTTTAACAACCTACTTTCTTTCAACTCTTCCATTATTTACATTAAAAATTGCAGCATCTTCTAAATATTTTTTATTTATACTCCTCAAATCAGTAGTAGTAATAATACTTTGAAGATTATCAGAACTAATAATTTTTAATAATCGATTTCTTTTTTTTATATCTAAATCGCTAAATATATCATCTAATAGTAAGACTGGCTCAGTATCACAAAAATTCTTAAAAATAGGAATTTCAGCCAATTTAAACGATATAATAGCTAATTTTTGTTGTCCTTGAGATCCATATATTTTTAAATCATTTCCTTTATATTCAAAATAAAAATCATCTCTATGAGGACCATATATAGTCATACCATAATTTAATTCTTTCAAATAATTCTTTTTAAAAGTATGTTTTAATTTCTTTCTAATAGATTCATTATCATAGTTATCTATATTTATATTTGGATTATAAATAACTTTAATTAAATCATCAGATGAAATACTTTTATAATAATCATTTATATGAATATTAACTAAATCTATATATTCCTTTCTTTTTTGATATATATAAGTAGCTTTTTCTATAAGTTTATCGGTAATTATATCTAAATAATTCGTATCAGCAATATTATTATTAAATAATACTTTTAAATACTCATTTCTTGTTTTTAGTAATTTATTGTATTCATTATAAACTTTTAAATATGTTTTAGAAATTTGCGATAATTCTATATTTAATAAATTTCTTCTAATTGCAGGCGATCCCTTAACTATTTCTAAATCATCTGGAGTAAAAACAATTACATTTAAAAATGATATATAATCAGCAACTCTCCTAATTTCATTTTTATTAACAAATAATTTTTTACTATTTTCTGTTATTGTAATATCTAATTTAGTCAATATCTTATCACGTTTTACTAAACAAGATAAACTACATTTGTTTTTATCAAACATTATAATATTTGGACTTACACCAATTCTATGGGATTTTGTTAATGCAAGAATAACAATAGCTTCCAGTATATTTGTTTTACCTTGAGCATTATCTCCAACAAAAATATTAATCTTTTTAGAAAGTGAAATTGCCAAATTAGCATAATTTCTAAAACCAACTAGCTTAATTTTATTGATTATCATTTAAAACCGTTAAAAACACTCATATAATCACCTTTCCCCTAAACTCAGTATTCCTATACATACAATACCATTATATCATAAATACCCCATAAAAACACAAAAAATAGTTAAAATTAACTATTTTTATGATTTCTTAATATTAAATCTAATCTAGATGCTCTAGATAATTGATTTTCAAATACTCTATATGAACAATCTATAATAATTTCAATATTATTATCAAACGTTACCTTAGTATTATTATAATCTACTTTTTCTATTTTTTTTACTCTCTTTAGTGATATCCAACAACAATTTTCAGAAGTTGGAGAAGATGTAGGAAAAGCAATTATACTATTAGAGTCCTCAACAACAATAGGAACTTTATAATCTGCCCCTAATATTTCCTTAGCACCATTTTTTCTACCATCATAAGTGCTACCAAAGTATATACAACTTTCTTCCATAATTTTAAATGGTTTCTGTTTAACTATATATCTACTATCATCTTCGTATACTAAACTACTTTCTTCATCATTAGGTATAATAGCTAAAGTCCCCCTACTAAATTCATAATTCATTTATTATTCCCCCTATATGAAAGCCCTGCTTTCGACAAAAATATATCATTTTTCATTGTCGAAAAATGTTGAATTTAGTCGAAAATTACTATCTTTCTATAAGTATTATTCAAATTTTTATAGTTTTGTATAAAAAAAAAGAGAAATAACTCTCTTTAATACGTTCTAATTGGTAAAACTAATTGAGTTAAAGAATTATCTTCTTCAGATTTTATTAAAATAGGTTTAATTTCTCCAACAAAGTGTAAATCCACCATTTCTGTGGAAAAACTTTTTAAAGCTTCCATCATATACTTAGCACTAAATGAAATCTTAATATTTTCATCATTATTCTTAGTAATATTCATCTTTTCTTCAACTCTACCTATTTCAACAGAACTACTCTTAAGAGTCATTACATTACCATTAGTTTCTAATGTAACAATATTTTTCTCTTTATCGCTAGTAAGAATACTAACTCTATCAATAACATCATAAAAATTATTTAAATTAGTATGAACAACTAATAAAGAATCATCTGGTAACAAATTAGATGTATTAGGATAAGTACCATTTATAAGTCTAGATTCAAATTTTAAATTACCAGTTTTAAATAATATTTTATTATTAAAAATATGAATTTCTACTAATTGAGAATCATCCCCCAGAATTTTAGTAAATTCTACTAAATTATGGCTAGGAATAACTATATTATAGTTTTCTTCACTTTCTTTATCTAATTTTATAACTTTTCTAGCTAAACGATATGAATCAGTAGAGTTACATTCTAATATATCCCCTACTATATTAAAATTAATACCAGTTAAAACCGGTTTTGTCTCTTCATTAGAAGAAGCAAAAGCAGTTTGATATACAATATTACGTAAATTACCAGATGTAACTTCAATTTTTTTCTTACTCTCTTCTAAACCTATATTAGGATATTCACTTTCACTAATACCATTTAGATTAAATTCACTATTTTCTGTGTAAACTAGTATTTTTAAATCATCAATAACTTCTATACTTATATATTCATCAGGTAATTTTCTAACTATATCTAATATATATTTACCTTGAATAATAATACTTCCCTCATTTTCAATTTTAAAATCTTCATCATCAGCTTCAATAGTAGTTTGAATAGTAATATCATTATCACTAGCTGTTAAAACTAATTTTTTCTTTTTTAATTCAAATTTTATACCAGCTAAAACAGGTATTAAATTTTTAGTAGATATAGCTTTAGATACCTTAGATAAAGCTTCAAGTAATAATTCCTTTTTAATAACAAATTTCATTTTAATTCCTTCTTTCTTATTATTTATTTTTTATATTATTTCTATTATTAAAGTGGAAAAAGTTAATAACCTAATTTTTTCTTTATATTTAAACGATTTAACTAACAATTTACTGTGGATAAAGTATTAAAAAGTAGTCATTTTTAAACAATTCCAATTTCTTTCTTCAATTTTTCAATAATATTAGCTAAATCTTTATTAACTTTTATTTCATTTTCTATTTTCTCAACTGAATACATTACAGTTGAATGATCTTTCCCACCAAATTCTATAGCAATCTTTGGAAATGATTCATTAGTCATATTTCTACATAAATACATAGCAATTTGTCTAGGAAAAGAAATATTTGAACTCCTCTTTTTACTTCTAATATCTTCAACAGTTATCTGGAAATATTCAGAAACAATTCGCTGAATCCTTTGAATGTCATTTTTCTCCCCTATTCCTTTGCTTATAAAGTCTTTAAGAGCTTCAATTGCCAAATCAAGAGTAATTTTTTCTCCCCCCATTATTGCGGAATATGCAATCAATCTTGTAACTGCACCTTCAAGTTTTCTAACATCAGGGCCTATATTATTAGCCATATACTCAATAACATCTTCGGGAATATCTTTCTCAAAGTTATTAGCAACAATCTTTTTCTTTAAAATCTCTTTTCTAAGTGGTAATTCTGGTGGATAAATATTGACCTGCAATCCCCAAGTAAACCTTGTTCTAAGTCTATCTTCAAATATTTTTAAATCTTCCGGCGATCTATCAGAAGATATAATTATCTGCTTGCTATCATTATAAAGATTGTTAAAAGTATGAAAAAACTCTTCTTGTGATTTAGAAGCACCACCAAGATATTGAATATCATCAATTAAAAGTACATCTATATTTCGATACTTATTCTTAAAAAAATCTACATAATTAAAGTTAGTACCATCATCATCTTTTCTATTTGCTTTAACAAAATCTTGTCTAAATTGTTCACTAGTAACATATAAAACCCTTTTAGAACTATTTAAAACTATATAATTTCCAATAGCATGCATTAAATGAGTTTTACCTAACCCACTATTTCCATATAAAAACAAAGGATTATACATATTTCCAGGATTTTCCGCAACACTTAAAGCAGCTGCATGAGCAAATTTATTACTATTTCCGACAATAAAACTATCAAAAGTATACTTTTTATTTAAATTATTATTAACATTATCATTTTCAATGACTTTATTATTATCTATCTCTTGCTTATTATTATCATTTTGTTTATGTTCTTCACTTAAATCCTCAATTTCTTCTTTTAATAATAAACATAATTCATAATTAGAACCTGTAATATCATTTAGTTTTGAAATAATAATATCAGAATAATTATCAACTAGATGTCTTTTATGAATAGGCATAGGTACAATAATATATGCTTTGCCATTATCTAATTTATATAACTCTGTATCAGCAAACCATGTTCTATAAGAAAGAGTTGATAGTTCTTCTTTTATTTGACTTAATAGTTTTGACCATAAAAGTTCAACATTCATTCTACCATCTCCCCACAAGACCAATTAACAAAAATTATTCTACATTAAATTGTCAAAAAAATAAACCCATTTTTTATAAAAAAAATAATCCCCAATTTTTCGACATAATTTTCCCCAAACAAAATATAGAAATATCAATAATTATTATGAGTTTTCCACATTTTCCACAATTTTTTCTTCACAATATCGATAAAAATTATCAACAGAGGTGTGAATAAGTGAAAAATTCAAAAAAAGCAAAGTAATAATTGACAAAAACCTAATTATATTATTATAATAATGTAGATTTATGTCTGGAGGTGGAACTAATGAAAAGAACATATCAACCAAATAATCGTAAAAAAGCAAAGAAATTAGGTTTTTTTGCACGTAAAAAAACAAATATTTTAAATCGTCGTCGTCGTAAAGGTCGTAAAAGCCTTTGCAAATAAAATACCGCTGATAACCACAGTGGTTTTTTACTCTAAAGGATTTAATATATGAAAAAATTATATATAGTTAAAAAAACAAAAGATTTCGAAGATATTATCAATAATGGAACAAATCTAAAAAATAAATTATTTGTAGTACATTGCAAGAATAATAATCTTCCATATGATAGATTTGGTATTTCAGTAAGTAAAAAACTAGGAAATGCCGTTTTTCGTAATTATTATAAAAGAATAATAAGATCTATCATTGATAATTACAAAAAAGACTATGTTAATTCAAAAGATTATATTATAATATTAAGGAAAGAAGCAATTAATAAATCATATAGTGAATTAGAAAATGAACTAATTGCTTTATTAAATAAGGAAGGATAAGACGATGAAAAACAAGAAAATTAAAAAGTTTTTAATACTATTACTATTGTTGTTAGCAACCACTGGATGTACAAAAACCTTAACTGATAGTAATCATAAAGCTGTAAGAAATGAAAAAACAGGACAAACTTTAACCAAAAATATTATTTGTAGACCAACAAATAAAACAACAACAGAGTTATATGAAAAAAATGGAGTAAATTTAAAAAAATTACCAGAATGTACAGATTTTAAAATTACATCTGGAAAATATGAAGGACTATGGACTAGCTTTTTTGTAAAACCACTTGCCTTTATACTTATATCATTAGGAAAATTGTTAGGTAACTATGGTATTTCAGTAATAATAATAAGTTTAGCAATAAGACTTATTGCCTACCCTATTACTAAAAAAACAGCCATGCAATCAGAACTAATGAAAAAAGCACAACCTGAATTAAATAGAATTCAAAAAAAATATGCTAACAAACAAGATCAAGAATCAATGATAAAACAAAATCAAGAAATGATGGCAGTTTATAAAAAATACAATATGAATCCCCTATCTGGATGTTTGTTTGCTATGATACAATTACCAATATTTATAGCTTTCTTTGAAGCCGTTCAAAGAACACCAGTTATTTTTGAAGATAAATTTTTAGGATTACAATTAGGAACTACTCCAACAGTTGGTTTTACTACACCTACTGTATACGCATATATAATATTAATGTTACTAATTGCTGGTTCAACATACTTCTCATTCAAAATGAATTCTGCTGGAAATCCAGATGATCCTAATATGAAGATGATGCCAAATATGATGACTGCTATGATAATATTAACCGCATTCTTCATGCCAACAGGTTTAGGAATCTATTGGGTTACATCAAATGTTTTCACAATAATACAAAATATTCTAGTTAAAAGGAGTAAAGAAGTAAATGGAAAAGCATAGATACATAGGAAAAACTAAAGAAGAGGCCATAAATCAGGCTAAAGAAGAATTACAAGAGGTTGAAGAAAACTTATTTATAAAAGAATTAGAAGTAACAAAAGGTGGATTATTTAAAAGTAAAAAAGTAGAAATCGAAGTAATTGAAAAAAGAGAAGTTGTTAAAGATATAAAAGACTACTTGATAAACCTTCTAAAATCAATGGGTTATAGTGTTAATATTGAAGTTAAAAATAAAGAAGAAGTTCCTAAATATATAATTTTTTCAGATAATGATGCTCTTCTAATTGGTAAAAATGGTAAAAATCTAAAAGCTTTATCAACTATAGTAAGTCAATATTTAAATACCCAGTTAGGTAGAAATTATAAATTTGTAATTGATGTAAATGAATATAAAGAAAAAAGAGAACAATCATTAGAAAGATTAGCAAAAAGAGTTGCTAGAGAAGTTGCTCAAACAAAAGTAGAAGCTAAACTTGATTCAATGAATTCTTATGAAAGAAGAATTATTCACAATACATTAACTAATAACAAAAAGGTTTATACAGAAAGTGAAGGAGAAGAACCTAATCGTTATGTAGTAATTAAACCAAAAGAAGATTAATCTTCTTTTTTTTTACATTGTTTACAATTATATATTTAAAAAAAGCCAAATAATAAATAATATAAATGATATTATAGTATTATGGAATATTATAAACAAAAGTATTTAAAATATAATCCTTATATGATATAATAGTCGACGAAAAAAGGAGGGATATCATGAATGATACAATTTGTGCCATCGCAACTTCACAAGGAATAGGTGCTATTTCTATTATCAGAGTAAGTGGAGACAATGCCATAAATATTGTAAATAACATATTTAAAGGAAAAGATTTAACAAAAGTAGAAACTCATACCATTAACTATGGCCACATAATTGATGGTGATACTATAATTGATGAAGTATTAGTATCAGTAATGAAAGCTCCTCGTACATTTACAGTTGAAGATGTAGTAGAAATAAATACCCATGGAGGTATAGCTCCAACTAATAAAGTATTAGAATTACTTCTAGAAAAAGGTTGTAGATTAGCAGAACCAGGTGAATTTACAAAAAGAGCCTTTCTAAATGGAAGAATAGATTTACTTGAAGCTGAAGCAGTAATGGATATGATAGATGCTAAGACAGAAAATCAAAGAAAAATGGCTATAAATCAAATAGGTGGAAAGACATCTAGTTTAATAAATGAATTAAGAGATGATATGGTTCAAATAATATCCAATATAAATGTAAATATTGATTACCCAGAATATGATGATGTAGATGTAATTACAAATGAACTATTACTTCCAAAAATATCAAAACTAAAAAATAAAATAAATAATATATTAAAAGAATCAGAAAACGGTAAAATAATCAAAGATGGAATAAAAACATCAATAATTGGAAAACCAAATGTTGGGAAAAGTTCGTTATTAAATGCTTTATTAGAAGAAGAAAAAGCGATTGTTACAGATATAGCCGGAACAACAAGAGATATAGTAGAAGGGCAAATTATAGTAAATGGTATTCTCTTAAATATAATAGATACTGCGGGAATTAGAGAAACAGAAGATTTAATTGAAAATATTGGTGTTGAAAAAAGTTTAAAAATAATGAAAGAAGCAGATTTAATTCTATTTATGCTTAATAATAATGAAGAACTAACAGAAGATATAATAAAACTATTAGAAGAAATAAAAGACAAGAAATATCTTATACTAATAAATAAAAATGATTTAGAAAGCAAATTAGATAGAACAAAACTACAAATAGAAAAAGATAGAATAATTGATTTAAGTTTAAAAAATAATACTGGATTAGATAGTCTAAAAGATAAGATAACAGAAATGTTTAAACTAAATGAATTACAAACAAAAGACCCTACATACCTAAGTAATTCAAGAAGTATAAGTGTATTAAAGAGATGTTTAAACAAAGTAAATGATATTGAAGAATCAATTAAAAATAATTTACCAATAGATATGATTGAATTAGATATTAAGTCTATTTGGGAAGATTTAGGAACAATAAATGGTTCTACATATGAAGAAGAATTACTAGATGAAATGTTTAAAAGATTTTGTTTAGGAAAATAAAGAGGGTGAGAGAATGTATGAAATAATAGTAGTAGGAGGAGGACATGCTGGTTGTGAAGCTGCATATGTTTCAGCAAAAAAAGGCCATAAAACCCTATTAGTAACTAGTAATATAAAAAACATTGCCGATATGCCTTGTAACCCTCATATAGGAGGAAGTGCTAAAGGAATAGTCGTTAGAGAAATAGATGCCTTAGGCGGAATTATGGGGAAAATTGCTGACAAAACCCATTTACAAATAAAAATGCTAAATAGCGCTAAAGGACCAGCTGTACAGTCTTTGCGTGCTCAAGGAGATAAAATAACTTATCAAAAAGAAATGCTTAGAACACTAAATGAATTAAATGATTTAGAAATAAAAGAAGCAATGGTAGAAGATTTAATTGTTGAGGAGAATACAGTAAAAGGTATTATCTTAGAAAATGGAGAAAAAATAGAATCAAAAATAGTAATATTAACAACAGGAACTTATTTAAAATCAGATATATTAGTTGGAAGCACAAGAACAAGACAAGGACCACATGGCGAAAAACCATCTAACCATTTAAGCGATAAATTAAAAGAATATGGATTTAAAGTAATTAGATTAAAAACCGGAACACCTCAGAGAATAGATAAAAAGACAATAGACTTTTCTAAAACAAGAATAGAAAAGGGTGATGATAAATATCTAACATTCAGTTTTGATCTTGAACCACAATACAAAATAGAAGAACAAGAACCATGTTATTTAACATATACAACTGAAGAAACTCACAAGATAATAAGAGATAATTTGACTAAATCAAGTATGTATGGTGGTCTCGATGATATTGAAGGAATAGGGCCAAGATACTGTCCTTCTATAGAAGATAAAGTTGTAAGATTTAAAGACAAAGAAAGACATCAATTATTTATAGAACCAGAAAGTAGATATTATGATGAGATGTACCTTCAAGGATTTTCAACATCAATGCCTACAGATATTCAAGAAAAAATGGTTCATTCTTTACCAGGCCTAGAAAATGCTGTAATAACAAAATATGGCTATGCAATAGAATATGACGCTATATATCCAACCCAATTAAAAGAATCATTAGAAACAAAGATATTATCTAATCTTTTTACTGCCGGCCAAATAAATGGAACAAGTGGTTATGAAGAAGCTGCATGTCAAGGACTAATGGCTGGAATTAATGCTAGCTTAAAACTAGAAGAAAAGAATCCCTTAGTATTAAAAAGAAATGAAGCATATATTGGGGTTTTAATAGATGACTTAATAAATAAAGGAATTAGAGATCCTTATAGATTATTAACAAGTAGGGCAGAATTTAGATTATTACTAAGAAGTGATAATGCTGATTTAAGATTAAGAGACTATGGATATGAAGTTGGACTAATAGACAAAACTCAAAAAGAAAAACTTGATTTAAAAAGAGAAAATATAAAAAAATGTCTAGATTATTTAAAAAATACTAAAATTAAAATAACAGAAGAAATAAAAGAACTATTCTTGAATAATAATTACAATATTCAAATAACAACAATGTCTTTAGAACAACTATTAAAAAGACCTGAAATTACAATAGATTTTTTAGAAAAAATACATACTATACCATTCGCTGAAAATATCAAAGAACAAGCCAATATTCAATTAAAATATGAAGGATATATAAAAAAGTCTTATAAAGAAGCCGAAAAATTATTAAAATTAGAAAAAAAGAAAATACCAATAGATATTGATTATAACAAAATTAAAAATATTGCTAGTGAAGCAAGACAAAAACTAAATGAAGTAAGACCAACCACAATTGCTCAAGCAATAAGAATTAGTGGAGTTAATCCATCTGATATTTCTATACTTTCAGTATATTTAAAAAAGGAGTATGGTAAAGATGAATCAAAGTGATTTTATTGAAGAATTAAAAAAAATTAATATTTTTCCTAAAGAAGACCAACTTAATAAACTACATAAGTTTTATGAATTATTAACTAATTGGAATAAAAAGATAAATTTAACAAGAATAACAGAAGAAAAAGAAGTATATTTAAAACACTTTTATGATAGTTTAACAATCACTAAAGTAATTGATCTAAATAAATATAATACTCTTTGTGATGTAGGAACAGGAGCTGGTTTTCCTGGAATAGTGTTAAAAATAATGTATCCTAATCTAAAGATAACCCTAATTGATTCACTACAAAAAAGAGTTAACTATCTAAATGAAATTATAAAAGAACTAGATTTAAAAGAAATAGAAGCAATTCATGTCCGCGCAGAAGATTATAAAGGACAATTTGATGTTGTAACATCTAGAGCAGTAGCTAATATAGAAAAGTTAGTTACATACACAATGCATTTAGTATCAAAGAATGGAGTATTTATAGCCATGAAAGGTGATATTGATAAAGAATTAACTCCAGATATAACAAATAAATTAGAAAAAAAATATAGTATTATCTCTATAGAAAAATTCTCTTTACCTATAGAAAATAGTAAGAGATGTTTAATAACTATGAAAAACAAATAATGGTTCTTTGTCAAATAGTGTTGGTGAACAATAAATTTGATAAATGAATTGTTTATAGAGAGTGATTTTTAATCACTCTTTTATAATGCCTTTAATTAAAAATATTCTGGCAATAAAATGATCATATTTCCTATAGCCAAAA
>JAFVEF010000018.1 GCA_017478105.1 Bacilli bacterium
TGACTATTTAGATGAAATTACAATATAAAAACAATTAAGGCAAACTTGTCCTTAATTGTTATCAAACAAATAATTTCTATATTCATAGAAAATTAATAAATTTAGATTTTGGGGTCACGATGTCTTGACAAACTACAATAATTAAAAGAAAAAAACTTGCATATAAATAATTATTATTGTATAATACTGATGAATTACTTAACAGTAATTACCATTACCAAGAGATTGAATTTCCGACTTTCCCTTAGTAATAGGCGAATAATAATGAAAGGAAGTGTAAATAATGGCTTTAACAAAAGAAAAGAAAGAAGCAATTATCAAAAAGTTTGCTAAAAACGAAAAAGATACAGGTTCTGCAGAAGTACAAATAGCTATTTTAACAGAAGAAATCAATAACTTAACAGAACACTTAAAAGAACATAGTCACGATTATCATTCACGTCGTGGATTATTAAAAAAAGTTGGACAACGTAGAAATATGTTACAATATCTAGCAAGCAAAGATATTCAAAGCTACCGTGAAGTAGTTAAAAAATTAGGATTAAGAAAGTAGACACATTTTTTCGAGTGTCTATTTTTTTTGGAAGAGAGGTAAATAATGAAGAAAAAAACATATGAATTAGATTTTCATGGAAGAAAAATAATAGTTGAACATGGCGAATTAGCAAAACAAGCTGATGGAGCTGTTTTAGTTAGATATAATGATACAGTAGTATTAACTGCTGCAGTTGTATCTAAAAATGTAAATCTATTATCTGATTTTTTTCCACTAACAGTTAATTATCAAGAAAAATTATATTCTGTTGGAAAAATACCAGGTGGATTTATAAAAAGAGAAGGAAGACCTAGCGAAGCTGCAACACTTGCTGCTCGTATGATTGATCGTCCAATGAGGCCTTTATTCCCAGAGGGATTTAAAAATGAAGTTCAAGTTATATCAACTGTATTATCAGTAGACCAAGACTGTTCACCAGAACTAACAGCAATGTTAGCATCATCACTAGCAGTATCTATTTCAAAGATTCCATTTAATGGACCAATTGCTGGTGTAAAAGTAGGACGTGTTGATGGAAAATTTATAATTAACCCAACACCAGAAGAATTAGAAGTATCTGAATTAGAATTAACCGTTGCTGGAACAAAAGATGCTATTAACATGGTTGAATCAAGTGCAAAACAAGTATCAGAAGAAATAATGTTAGAAGCATTAATGTATGGACATAAAGCTATTAAAGAACTAATTAAGTTTGAAGAAAAGATTATTAAAGATATTGGTGAAGAAAAAATGGAGTATGAAACATTAACTCCAGAACCAGAATTAATTGAAAGAATCACTAAATTAGTTACTAAGAAGATGGATAAAGCTCTTCGTATAAAAGATAAATTAAAAAAATATCAAGCAATTGATGATATTAAAGAAGAGATGAATGAATTATATACAAAAGAATATGAAGATACTTTAAAAGAACAAGAATTAAAAGAATTACTAGTTAAAGTACAAATGGTTGTATCTGATATTGAATATAATTTATTTAGAAGTATAGTAGTAAAAGAAAAATTAAGAGCTGATGGTAGAAAGATGGATGAAATAAGAAAACTATCTACTGATATTGATTTATTACCAAGAACACATGGGTCTGCTTTATTTACTCGTGGTGAAACTCAAGCTCTTTCAGTAACAACCCTAGGTGCTTTAAATGAGCATCAAATAATCGATGGACTTTCTATGGAAGACCAAAAAAGATTTATGTTACATTATAACTTCCCACAATTTTCAGTAGGAGAAACTGGACGTTATGGAGCTCCTGGAAGACGTGAAATAGGTCATGGTGCCCTAGGAGAAAAAGCTTTAGCTCAAGTAATACCAAGTGAAGAAGAATTCCCATATACAATTCGTGTTGTATCAGAAATTCTAGAATCAAACGGATCATCATCACAAGCTAGTATTTGTGCTGGATGTATGTCCCTAATGGCTGCCGGAGTTCCAATTAAAGCTCCAGTTGCTGGTATCGCTATGGGATTAATTACTCATGAAGATAAATATACAATATTAACAGATATTCAAGGAATGGAAGATCACTTAGGTGATATGGACTTTAAAGTAGCAGGTACAGAATATGGTATTACTGCACTACAAATGGATATAAAGATTAGTGGAATTACTGAAGAAATATTAAAAGAAGCTTTAGAACAAGCTAGAAAAGCTCGTCTAGAAATATTAAAAGTAATTAAAAAACAAATTAAAGAACCACGCAAAGAAGTATCAAAATATGCTCCAAAGATGGAAACATTTATGATTAATCCAGCTAAGATAAAAGATGTTATTGGTAAAGGTGGAGAAATGATTACTAAAATCATTTGTGAAGCATCTAATGTTACAGAAGTTACTAATATAAATGCTGTAAAAGTAGAACTTGAAGATGATGGAAGAGTAATCATCTATCACTCAGATAAAGAAATTATTGAAAAAACAAAGGCAATGATTGAAGAAATAGTAAGAGAAGTAGAAGTTGGTAAAATCTATGAAGCAAAAGTAGTAAAAGTAGAAGATTTCGGTTGTTTTGTACAATTATGGCCAGGATGCGAAGGATTAGTTCATGTTTCTCAACTTGCTCATGAAAGAGTAAATAAAGCATCAGATGTTGTAAGTGTCGGAGATGAAATAATCGTTAAAGCTTTAGGTACTGACAAAAAGGGTAGACAAAACTTTTCAAGACGCGATGCTCTTCCAAAACCTAAAAAGAAGGAAAAGAAAGAAACTAAAGAAGAAGAATAATTCTCTTGAAACATTAAAGAGTTGTGATATAATATCCCCAAGGAGGTCGATTGAATTGTTAGAACTAATTAAAAGACTATTAAGATGGATAATTTTCGCTATAATTGTTATTCTATTAATATTATTATTAGTAAAACTTTTTAACAAAAAAGATAATGTAAAGAAAAATCTTGATTCCGGAGTAAAAGTAATAAAGAAAGCAACAGATGATGTTGTTGATAAAACAAAAGAAACACTTACTTATGATAAAAAAGAAGAAACTAAAGATGAAACAACATCTATAGATAGAAATGCTAATGAAAGAGTGGATTCTAATACCACAACTACAAGTAATCAAACTACAGTAAATGCTCCAGATACAGCTTCAAGTGCAGATCTTATGATTTTACTTGGAACAGTATTACTTGGATCAAATACATATTATCTTTATAAAAAAAGAAATTCTTAAAAAGAGTATACAAATACTCTTTTTTTCATATAATTTTTTAGGTGATTATATGAAAAAAATAATAGTAATAATACTAGTAATATTAGCTTTCTTTCTAACTAATAAAATAACTAATTACTATAAAGAAAATGATATTATAATGAAACAATTAAAAACAATAGAAAAAAAATATAAAAAGAAGGCTAAAGATGCCATAGTAATAGGAGATAATATAATACCAGGTATAAAAGGAAAAACAATTAATTATAATGAATCTTATAGAAAAATAAAAACTTATGGAAAAATGAATGAAAATCTAATCACAACAAAAGAAGTAATCCCAACTATTTCAATAGAAGATAATTATGATAAATATATTATTAAAGGTAATAATGAAAAAAGATATATATCATTAGTTTTTAAAGTAGAAAAAAATACTAATATAAATAAAATACTAAGTATTTTAAAAAACAATAAAGTAAATGCTACTTTCTTTGTAGATGGAAAATATATAGAAGATAATATAAATATAATTAAAAGTAATAATAATCATGAATATGAAGTATTAAGTTATAATAATGAATATAATAAATCTATTATGAAAACAACATTTTCATATTTAGAATCTCTAACTAAAAAGAAATTATTATATTGTTATACAGAAGAGAATAATGATTATTTAAAAGATCTATGTAAAGAAGAAAAAATGCATACTATTAAACCATCCCTAGTAATTACAAATCATCTCTATAATAATATAAAAAACAATATCCAACCTTCTCAAATTGTCTCTATTAATATAAATAACTATAATGAGGATGATCTCTCCATCAGCATAAAATATCTCAAAAGTAAGGGATATAAACTAGTATTATTAAAAGAACTAATTAGCGAATAATTAAATTTTGTGGTATAATACTGCCATCTGGGGGAATCTATATGAAAAAAAGTATTAAAATTATTTTCATATTATTAGTATTATTTCCATATATAAATGTTAATGCCTTAACAAAAAGTGAATTAACTATTATGAATTTAGATAAAATTCATACAGTAGAAAAACCAACTAATTATACCAGTGTTCAAGGTGGAACAACAACAGATAAGTATATTGTTACTCTTTTTATAAATGAGGGAGATGACAAAGTAGATAAAACAGCTTTGATGTTACTAGATAAAAAAACATTTAAAAAAGTAAAAAGATTAGATAATCCTATTCTAGAATATGATTTTGGTCACGCTAATGACGCAACATATAATTCAAAAACAAAAGAATTACTAGTTTTAGCTGGAAGAAAAATATATATTTTAAATGCAGAAGATGATTCATTTTCTCTAAAGAAAATCCAAAAACTATCTTACTATTACCACGGACTAGGCTATGACGAAGTAAATGACCAATACGTTCTGTCAAGAACCATTCATAAGGGAACAAGATTTGAAATAATGGATACTAGTTTTAAAAGAAAGAGTTCATTTTCTATAAAAACAAATCTTACTAAACAATCACTCACAGTTCATGAGGGTTATATTTATTACGTTTGCTACGAAGCGGGAATGCTAACTAAATATCAAGATGTTTATGATGGACTATTAAAAAGAAAAGAGAATCTAATTTATGTTTATGATGTTAATGGTAAAAAGAAAACAATTTACTATATACCATATTCTTATAAAGAAATAATATTTGGAGAAATAGAAAATATATCTTTCATCGAAGATAGAATACTAATTCAATTTAACCATGTCGGAAAAGCAGGTTATTTTACTCCAATTTTCCAAAATGAAGTAAACGCAACAATTAAAATAAAAACAGAAGATGAAACAGATGATAAAGTGTATTCTCTAAAAACAGAAGATGAAGAAGTGCAAAGAGTAAGAAAATATAATAATCATATAACATATAGTCTAAGATATGTCACTGAAGGAGAATATAAATATAATATCGAAGAACAAGATATTAAAAAAATGTTTGAAACAGAAGAAGAACAAGAAGAATTAGATATAACTGAAGAAGAACAAGTACAAGAAAATGAAGAAGATAAACTCATAGTAAATGTTTATTATGATCCAACAATCAATATGTTTAGATATAATTCTAATTCTAAAGATTTAACTTTTAAAGAAGGAAAATTAGAATTAAAAGAAAAACCAGTTATAGAAGAAAAAGAAGTAATTCCAGACACTAAAACAATGGGATAAAATAAAGTCAATTTAAAATAATTGACTTTTTTATTGCATAAAAAAAACTATTATTATAAAATTATAATAGGTGAGTAGGATGAAAAAGAATAAAAGAAAACTAAATTATATGATTTTAATTATTATGATTTTAGTAATATCAATAGGATATGCAATATTAAGTAGTAATTTGAATATAGTAGGATCATCACAAATAAGTGCTCCTACTTGGGATATACATTGGGAGAATGTCCAAGTAAAGACAGGTAGTGTGTCTGCACAAACTCCAACAATAGATACAAATAAAACTACCGTAAATTACTCAGTAACATTAACTATTCCAGGAGATTATTATGAATTTACAGTTGATGCGGTTAATGCTGGTTCTATTGATGGAATGGTATCAGTAGTATCTAATAAATTAAATGGTACAGAAATCACAACTCTTCCAAACTATTTAGAGTACAAAGTAACATATGAAGATGGAGTAGATATAGCTCCAAATCATTTATTAGCCGCAAATTCATCTGAAAAATATAAAGTCCATGTAGGTTATAAAAATGATATAAGTGTATCAGATATACCATCATCTCCCCAAACATTAAATCTATCATTTTCAGTAACATATATTCAAAGTGATAGTAATGCAGTACCTAAACCAGAACCATATGTATATACAGTGAATAAGTATAATTCGAGTACAACGAATCCAAAATATAATGGAGTATGGTTAAATCAAACCTTTCCAACAAGTATTACTAAATATAATACGCCAAGTGAGGCATTAACCGCAATAGCTTCTGCCTCATCTAAAGATTTACCATTCTATTTAAAACATAAAATTGAAAATGGAATAGTAACAGAAAGTTATGTTGAATTTGTAGTAACTGAGGAGATGGCTCAAGCGAACACAGGAATGGTCGCAGGAACATATACATTAAGAGGAGAAAAAACATATGATTCAGATACATCTACATGGTTGGTAGATGAAAGTTATATTAGTCCTTATTATGAAGCAAATAAAGAAGTAATAAAAACAGCGTTTGGATATGCAACAAATTCATCTCGTTGTAGTGAGTCTGGGACGGGACGTTCTTCCAATTTCCGCTGTAGTGTTTCCGGCTTGAATGCTAGCTCTAACGCGAATGGCGATGTGAGTGCGGGCGATGCTGGTAGTTCGAGCTGGGGCGTCAGCAGTGATGGCCACGCTTGCTGCGATTGGTAGTAGTCGTCCGTCCCCACATATCTCATAATCTTGAATCCATCATTTTTGAAAAAAATGATGTGAGTCGAGGGCTTGTCCCGAGGTTGTGTCGAACGAGCAATGCGAAGTGTAGACACTGGGATAAACTGTAAATTCGAAAGTCATAAATATTTGTAAATGTCAATATAAAAATTTTAAAAAAATGATTTCGACGATCGAATAGCGAGGAGAAAAAGATCTTTGAAAATTTAGTAAAGATACTGGGTAATCCTGATATAAGGTGACTTGTATTGTTCTTCCAATTTCAACTGTAGTGTTTCCGGCTTGAATGCTAACTCTAACGCGAATGGCAATGTGAATGCGAA
>JAFVEF010000019.1 GCA_017478105.1 Bacilli bacterium
ATTTAGTTTTAACTGATATTTGTTTTAATTCACTTATTCTAGTTTCTAATGTCTCATCACCATATACATAAGTTCCCTCACGCTCATTTAATACTAAACTATTTGAATGAGCTGTAGGTCTAGGTATTCCCTCAGCTTCTAGTTCTAATTGTTTTACTTCATCATCTATTAACTTTACAGCTTCAGGCAATACATTAAAACTATATAATATCTTTTCAGTACTCTTATAAGATGATTTAGGATTTCTTAATAGCTTTTTATTCTTTAATTCTTCTAATACCTTTTTAACTATTTCATTCTTAATTTCTTCTTCCATCATCAGCACCCTCCTTATTCTTTTTACGTTTTAGATTTTCTTTTACAGCTTTAACCATTTCATCAAGTATATCTTCACTTACTAATCCCTGTGATACTACACTCTCTAGGCAACTACAAAATAATGTCATTACTGATACAGGCATACCATAAAATACTTGTTTACTAGCGTCCATATCAGGAAGTCTATATGCTAATATAAATCCCTCATATAATTCATTAAATCCGCTTTCATTCAATCCGCCATTGGATTTTACTTTCATATCAAACTTTTTTAAAACATCATCTTCAATCAATATTTGATTAGATTTAGGTTTAGTTATTTTCATCTCTTACCTCCTTTTCTAGTTCGTTTCAATGTTTTTTCTTGATTTATCGATTCTAATTCAGCTCTTAGTTGTTTAAGTTCTTTCTTTTCTTGTTTTATAATTTCACTTTTAAGATACATAAGATATTTTATTTCTTTCTCTCTATCATTTTTCATAGTTAATCCTCGAATGTAAAATAATTACCCTGTATCTTTATAGCTATCACTATATTTTCATCTATCATTTCTATCTTTTTATATTCCTTATATGGAATTATAATTTCTTTATTAAACAACATAAATCTTTTTCTTAATAAATCTTCAGCTGTTTCAAACTTAATCTTAGTTATCTTATTCATCTCTATACCTCCAATACTTTTCACATCTTGAATCATTAAAGAAGTCTTGTATTGGCATAGTAGAACATCTATAATCGTTATAAAAATCATAAGCTATATAAATTAGAAATCCTATAAACACAATAATAAATATTATAAAAATAGTTCCTATTATATCTACAACATCATACTCTTTATCTTTCATACAACACTACCTCCACTTAATTTAGATAATCTCTTTTGCTTGTATTCTTCATAATGGATTCTATGTGATATTTTGCTATCAAAATTAGTGCAAGATCTACACTTAGTTCTAAATCTTGTATGTTCTTTATTAGCCCAACTCCAATATTTAGGAATTAGTGGTTTTGTTTCTCCACAACCATAACACCATCTTGTAGATTCTTTATTTGTTTTCATCTTTAGCCCTCTTATTATAGTCCCACTTATTAACCTGAACTCCAAAGATATTACATAATTCTAAGAAATCTTCTTTTTCTTTATCATCTCTAAATCCTACTAAGATATGTGGTGGTATTGGTAAAGCTTCCTGAGTTGGTCTCCATATATGTAAACAATGTTGGTGCATATTAACATAATCCTCTTTTTTAGGGTGATATTGAACGCAAGCTTCATCTTCACCCCAAAATATATCTTTCATTTTACACATTTGTTCCCAACTAGGAGTCCTACTAGGCATACTTACTGATAAATGTTCCCAACCCATTTGATAGCTAAATATAAAATTAAGTCTTTTATTATTAAGTGAATCATAATAATATCCACCCATTCCATCATTAGGAGCTTCAGCTTCTATAAATAAGTTTCTAGTGTTTCTAATCTCTTCTAGGCTTCTCATTCATCATCACCATCTTTCAATGATAAGTGAGCTGTTCCTATTAACTCTATAACACATTCACTTTCCATAACATATATAAAAGCTGTTCCTTTTTCAGGAATAGGTACTCCTACCATATATCTTTTATCATCACCACAGGCTTTTATTTCTCTAATTATTCCTAAACTACCACACCATTTATGTTTTTCAGTAAATTGTACTACATCATTTTTTCTAAACATTAGTAGCACCTCTTTTATAAATAGTTTTATGTTTATACCCTAAGAATCCTTTAGTCCATCTCTTAACTTCCATTATGTCAGCACCTCTACCATATTCAATATGTTTAAAGTTTTCATTATACCAGCGTTGATATTTATAAGGTTTATTAACATAATTAGTTCTACCATCTCTATATATAACTAAATCTCCTCTTTGTAATTCACTTATACTAATCATTTTTTCACCTACCTTATTTTTTAACCAATCACACCATTCTTTAAACGCTACTACAAACGGAGCTAAGTTCTTTGTATCAGCCCAACCGCAAAATCCTATCCAGCCATCATCATTAAAAGTAATAGCTTCTCTATCATCAAAATAAGTTCCTTTTACTCTTAATTCAGCAAACTTTAACTTATTATTAGAATCAAATATTACATTTTTATCTTTTCCTGATAGTATAGGATCTTTAATTATAACCATACAACTTCCATATTCTCTTATGTGATTATTTAAGTATTGAATCAACTGACATATAGCGTCTAAATCAATATCAGCATAAGTTAGATTACATTTTTTAAAATATTCTCTTGCTAATTCTCTACGATTCATTTTGCTCCTCCTTAATTAAAAACATTAAATCAGTTAATTCTTTAATAAAGTTCATATTAGTAGTTATACTACTAAACTCATATATGCGTTCTCCAGCCCATTTCATAAACTTTATTAGTTCTCGATAAGATACTTCTCCAAAATCGTCTTGTCTAAAATTGTCATTTTTTCTTATACCACATACCCACCAATTACTACCAAAACGCCATTGGATTTTATATCCTATATATTTATTATCATCAATTTTTACTTCTTTTGTTGTTGGAAAATCGATACACCAATCATTACATACAAGTGTATATTCTTTAGAACTTTCTTCTTTCATAATTACCACTCCTGTACTCTTTGATGTAATGTTTCAATTCCGTCATATTCATCAATTACATAATCTAAATCATCAGGAATTTCTACTACTTTTAAATTACCAAATCGTCCGCTAGCCTTTTCACCTAATTCTTCTACAACTTCAATTAAAATAGGGTCTTCTCTATGTCCGTCTTTAAGATATAAACAATATTTTTCATAATCCTCATTACTTATTTCAACATTATCACCCATATCCTTACTGAAGTAATGTCTAAATAATGAATCATTATTTGATTTTTTATAAATAAACTTCTTATTGATAAAATCACTTTCATATAGATATAATGTTAATCCTTTTTTCTTTGCGTATAACATATATGCTTCTTTTGAAACATCAAAACCACCATAACATTTATTTAAAATTACTTTTTTCAAAATTAGTCCTCCATTTCTCTTTTTATTAGTTTCAATAATTTAATACAAAGTTTATATAAGTCCATTTTACTTATAACTATCTTTGAATCTTTTTTATTCTTTTTATTTTTAAAATCTTCTTCTATCATCATTTTTGTTAATAATTCAACAGCTTCATCTAGCACGTCTTCACCTAAATCCATACTATTTTCTCTTTCATTGATGGAATGTTATAACATATCCAACAACA
>JAFVEF010000020.1 GCA_017478105.1 Bacilli bacterium
CATTGACTATTTTAACGAAATTACAATATTAAAACAATTAAGGCAAACTTGTCCTTAATTGTTATCAAACAAATAATTTCTATATTCATAGAAAATTAATAAATTTATATTATGGGGTCACGATGTCTTGACAAACTTCATTACTTTTAGCACTCTATATTGACAACTGCTAAAAGAAGTGGTATATATATTTTTAGGAGATGATTTTATGGCAAAGAAACAATTTAAATCAGAGTCTAAAAGATTATTAGATTTAATGATTAATTCAATTTACACAAATAAAGATATTTTTTTAAGGGAGTTAATAAGTAATGCGAGTGATGCGATAGATAAATTATATTATCGTAGTTTAACAGATAAGAAACTTAAAGTTAAAAAAGATAAATTAGAAATATTTATTGAATTTGATAAAGATGCTCGTACTTTAACTATTAGAGATAATGGTTGTGGTATGACTAAAGAAGAGTTAGAAAATAACTTAGGTACTATTGCGAAGAGTGGATCTTTAGAGTTTAAAGAGAATATGACTAATGAAGAAAAATCATCTATTATTGGGCAATTTGGAGTTGGTTTTTATTCTTCATTTATGGTAAGTGATAATATTAAAGTTACTTCTTTAAGTGCTGATAGTGATAAAGCTTATTGTTTTGAAAGTAGTGGAGTAGATGGTTATACAATAGAAGAGGCTACTAAGAAAGAAATTGGCACTGAAATATTATTACATATTAAAGAAGATAGTGATGAGTTTAATTATTCTAAATATTTAGATGAATATGAATTAAAAACTTTAGTTAAAAAATATTCTGATTATATTAGTTATCCTATAAAGATGGAAGTTACTCATCATGAGTTAGTAGATAGTGAAAAACATGAATATAAAGATACTAAAGAAGTAGAAATTCTAAATAGTATGGTTCCTATTTGGAAGAAGAAAAAGAGTGATATAAAAGAAGAAGATTATAATAATTTTTATATGGATAAATTTAATGACTATGATAAACCATTAGAAGTTATTAATTATAAAGTAGAAGGAATGACTTCTTATAATGCTTTATTATTTATTCCTAGTCACGCACCAAGTGATTATTATACACAAGATTATGAAAAAGGACTTGCCCTATATTCTAATGGAGTAATGATTATGGAAAAATGTAGTGATTTACTTCCTGATTATTTTAGTTTTATTAAAGGAATTGTAGATAGTGAAGATTTATCATTAAATATATCTAGAGAGTTACTACAAGAGTCACAAAGCTTAAATGTAATAGAGAAGAATATTGAAAGTAAAATTCGTAAAGAATTAGAAAATATGATGAAAAATGATCGTGATAAATATATTTCATTCTTTAAGACTTTTGGTGTTCAATTAAAATATGGTGTTTATAATAATTTTGGAATGGATAAAGACAAATTAAAAGATTTAGTAATGTTTTATTCTTCTAAACATGAAAAACTTATTTCTTTAGCAGAATATGTTTCTAGTATGAAGGATGATCAAAAAGAAATATATTATGCATCTGGTTCATCTATTTCAAAAATAGATTCTATGCCTCAAGTAGAACAAGTAAAAGATAAGGAATTTGATATTTTATATTTAACTGATTATGTTGATGAATTCTGTATTACTGCATTACAAGAATATGAAGGAAAGAAATTTAAAAATGTAAGTGATGGAGATTTAGATTTAGAAAGTGATACTGAAAAAGAAGAGATTAAAAAGACTAATGAAGATTATTCTGATTTATTAAAGATGATGAATGATGAAATAAAAGAAGTTAGTGAAGTTAGATTTAGTAATAAACTAAAAACTCATCCTGTATGTTTAACTACTAAAGGTGATGTTTCTATTGAAATGCAGAAAGTATTTGATGCGATGCCTAATGATATGGGAATTAAAGCTGAAAAAGTATTAGAAATAAATGAAAAACATCCAATTAGTGAAAAGTTAAAGAAGTTATATAAAAAAGATAAAGATGAGTTTAAAAAATATACTAAAATTCTTTATAGTGAGGCTTTAATGATTGCGGGACTTCCAATAGAAGACCCAGCAGAAGTTAGTAAACTAATTTGTGAAGTGTTGTCAAAATAGAGAGAAATCTCTATTTTTTATTGTACATAAATTGTTTCTATTATATAATTATTATAGTAGGAGTCTATACTAATGAGAAAGATAGTAAAAAAAAGACAACTGTTTAATAAAAAAATAGTACTAAATATTATATTAGTACTTTTCATGTTTCTATCTATTGGATATTCAACATTATCTACTAATTTAAATATAAATGGTAATTTAAATGTAAAAAAGTATTATGAACCAACTCTTTACAATGTTTTAGCAAAAGAAGCAGAAACAGGAGGACTAGCTAGAAAATATACAGGAAATCACCATGATTCATTTACCGAAGAACCATCTAAAAAAATATATCATTGGTATGCAGCAAACAATACACAAGGAGCACAAATACTTGATAAAAATAATGTTATATTTGCAGGACATTGTTGGCAGATGATTCGTACTACCGATACAGGTGGAGTAAAGATGATTTATAATGGTGAAGCTGTAGATAATCAATGTTTATCTACACGTGGTACGCATGTGGGATATGCATCTAGAACAAGCCAAAACTTAGCTTCTAACTACTGGTATGGAACTGATTATACTTATGACTCTACAGCAAAAACATTTAAAGTAAGTGGCACAACAGAACAAACTACATGGAATGCAACAACAGGACCAGGACTAGTTGGAAAATATACTTGTAAATTAACAAGTGAAGATGGTTCATGTTCAACCTTATATTTAGTAGAATCATATTACAATACATCGAGTGCTTATGTAATACCATTAAACTCAAATTCCAATTATTCACAATTTGGAACACTACAATTTAATGCAAGCTATAATTCACCATCTTATGTTGGATATATGTATAATACAGTTTATCCATACAATTCTAAAGCAATGACCTCAAGTGAGACTATGTTATCAAGTTCTTCACTTGCTACAACTTATTGGTATGCTCATGATGCAATATGGGGAAGTCCAACAGCTAGCCGATATAATCTAGATAGTCCATATCAGGTAAGCGCGACAACAGATTATCCTAACTTAGTAGGCGAATATACATTTAGAAATGCAACCCAAACTTATACGAATACAAGCGTGTATTATATTGCAGCAGTAAACAATACTACAATGTATTATATTCAACTAAGTAATTCAGGAAATCATACATTGTCTGATTTTAACTACACTTATACTTATGGAGATAGTTTCACGGATAATGGAGACGGTACATATACGATTAATAATCCAACAACAATAAATAGAAGTGATTGGTATACAAACTATAGTAGTGTGGGAGCAAATAAATATGTATGTAAGAATGCAGTAAATGATACATGTAGTGAGTTATGGTATACAACTGCAACTTCAACTACGTCAATAACCTATATTAAGGTAGCAAATAATTATAAATATGCAAAAGGATTCAGTTGGGATGGAAGTAAGTATGTATTAGATAATGATACATCTACAAGTTTTTGGAATATCAATGATAGTACCAATAAAACAAGTATAAACAATGCACATTATACATGTTGGAATGAAACGGGTGAATGTACAACCATATCTTATATTTATTACATA
>JAFVEF010000021.1 GCA_017478105.1 Bacilli bacterium
ATATATTCTGGTTTTAAATAATATTTTTTCATTATTCTAGCTACCTTTTTATGATTAAATATTACACCATATTCAATCTTTAAGCCTTCAGTTATCCTACGATATCCATATGTGCCTTTAGATTTGTTAAATACATTTTTAATCATTAAATAATCTATGTAATCCGAGTCATCAGCATTCCTATATTTATAATAAGTTCTTTTACTTATTTCTAAAACAGCACACATGTTAGAAAGTTTATATTTATTAATATATAAATTTATAAATGTTACTTTCTCTCTCGTTGTGCCTTTAGGAAGGCTTGGTATTTTTTTAATATTTCATATCTTTCTTTATAATCAATATTTTCTTCTTTTCTACGTCCTCTTTTATATTTTTTGTCTTTCATATCATTATTTTTATGTTTATATTGATATATCCAAGTTTCTACAGTTTTTTTAGGGATACCATATTCTTTAGACAAAGAAGTATATCCACCTTCGCCATTTAAATACTTATGAATTATTTCAATCTTTAATTCATATGAATATTTATTAAATTTTTGACCTTTTGTAGCCACAAAAATAACACCTCACTTTCTTAAGGTGTTATTTTATCAAAAATCACTTTTTTATTAAAGTGCCCAAAATGGGGTTCACTTCAAAAATCATACTTTACAGTTATTTACAATTATACAAAATTCTTCCATACTACTAAGTTGTTATCTTTTACTTGGTATATTCCTAATATAGTATTATCTACTGATTTAAATATTACTTTATCTTTTATTTCTAAATTATTTTCTATTTTACAACCATTTCTTATTAGTTTTTCTAATTCCTTAGTTACTGCTATTATAGGATAATCCAATACTTCATCTATTTTATGAACTCTAAAATTATTATTTTTTATTTCTTCTAGAGTATTAGTTTCTTCTAATGAAATACTTCCTTGTTTTGTTCTTATTAAATCAGTCATAGTCATATATTCATCTATACTTTGTCCAATATCGCGTATTAAACTCCTTATGTAGCAACCTTTAGTTACTAAAGTTTTGAATTTAAAGGTATCTTTTTTCTCTTCTAATAATTCTATTTCTTTTATAGTTACTTCTTTTTTAGGTAATTCTACTTTTTCATTATTTCTAGCATAATCATATAATTTTTTTCCATTTACTTTTATGGCAGAAAAAATAGGTACTTCTTGGAGATATGTTTTTTTAAAACTATTTAATACTTCTTTTAGATTTATTATTTCTTTAGGATTATTTTCTTTTAACACTTTTCCTTCAATATCAAGAGTGTCTGTTAATACTCCTTTTTTTACTGTTGCGATATATTCTTTATCTTCAGCTGTAAGTAATTCTACTATTTTAGTTGCTTTACCTATAGTTACTATCATTACTCCTGTTGCGAGTGGATCTAATGTTCCAGTATGTCCTACTTTTTTAATTCCAAATAGTTTTGATATTTCATGGACAACATCAAATGAAGTAATTCCTTTGGGTTTATTTATATATAAAACTCCACTATAATCTTTAAGATATTCTTCTAAAGTAAGATTATTATCCATTATTATTTTAGCTGGTATATTACCAACATATCTAATATGCCATGGTTCATAATTATATCCTGTTATTGTTTCTTTTCCTTTGGGATATCTTAATATAAATCCATAATCTTTTAAATATTTATGTACTTTTTCTAATGTTTTTTCATCTTCAGTATAATTATTATTTTCTTTTACAACTATATCTAAAGCTAATCCAGTTAAATGTTCAGAATTATTTATTGGAGCAACGAAGTTTTTATAATCTATATTATTTTCAATATATTCATTTTTTATTATTTCTTGATCTTTTATTGTTCTAAATGCAGATGATAATCCTATTTCTATGTTATTCTCTAGGAGTTTTTCTTTTAATTTTTCAAAGTAATATAATGTTTCTTCTTCAACTAATATGTTTTCATTTTTATAAGACTGTGTCTCTACTAATTTTCTATTTTTAGCATATGCTTCTTTCCAGGGATTATCTTTATTAATTAGAATTGTTTTAATCATTTGAATCACCTCTTTAATTATATCAAAAAAGACACTTGAAGTGTCTTATTTTTCTATATATTCTTTTGATGAACGAAAGAATAATCCTAGCCCAAATATTAGTATAATAAATCCTAACAATGAACCGATACTTGGAATTAGTTTAACTACATATAACACAAATAGTGAAACTGTCATTATTAAGTAATCATTTTCAATATAACCTTTTAGTAACCATTTACCTAAGTAATAAGCAACGGGAATTATAGATAGACATATCATAATTATATAGAATACTAATGCTAGAATTCCTAATCCTAGTCCAAAACCTGTTAACATTACAAATATTGATAATATTGGTAATGCGATTAATACTAATAATCCAATAAATGAAGTTGATAGAATATAGCTTGGATCTTTATCGCTTTTTTCTAGTTTTTTAAATAAACCTTTAAAACATCTTAATGATACTAAAGCTATTAGTAACATACTAATAAATCTAAATAGGAATGATGATATCTTATCTAATAGTGTTTTTTTAGCTTTTCCTGACTCAGCTGGTAGACTTGCTTTTTTGTTTTTTACTTCTGCTCTACTATCTATTATTAGTTTTCCTTCTGGTACATCTTCAATACTTTTATTTTCGCTATCATCTTTTATATTTTTTGGGTAATTAAGTGTTCCATTTATTACAGCATTTTCTCCTACTAATATTTTTTGAGATGCTGCGTAAACATCATTTCCAATATTCGCGTTAATTGTTATTTGTTCTCCTGCGGCATAAACATTTCTTTCAATATTACCTACGATATTAACATTATTTCCTGCTATATAAAGATCTCTAATATTAGAATCTCTTACAGTAACATTGTTACCAGCAACAAATGCATCTTTTGTAGTTGCTCCATTTAATTCTACAGTTTCACCTGCAGCAAATAAATAATCTTGATTACTAGAGATTGTTAATTTACTTCCAGCTGCAAAATTAATTCCATTTATTTTTGTTTTTAGGAAAACATTTTCTCCTGCATAGAATGTTGTTGCATCTTTTTCTTTTGTTTCTTCAACATTATTTCCAGCAATTAAAATATTGTTTTCTTCTGCTTTAATAACACATGGAAATAATAATACCATAAGTAAAACATATAATAATATTTTCTTTTTCATATTTCCTCCTATTATACTTTTATTATATATTTTTTCTTATTACTATACAATTGATATTAAATAGAATTGTCTATTTTACGTAAAAAGAAGTGATTTTACATCACTTCTTAAAAAAGTGTCAATTGATTAGAATCAGGTAAATCTTTAAGTATATCCATCTCTTTCATTTTATCTATTAGTGTTTGAGATACTTTGGCTCTTTTTTGAACATCTTCAATACTTATGAATTTGCCTTTTTCTCTTTCTGCTACTAGGTTTTTAGCAACTGTATCTCCTAGTCCATCAATAGCATTAAATGGAGGGTATATTTCTGTTTCGTTTTTAGTTTTCCAAGTTGTTGCTTCACTTTCATATAGATCCACATTTAAAAATTTAATACCTCTAGCTGTTGCTTCTAAAGCTACTTTTAGAGATTCAGCTTGACCATTTTCTTTATTTGTAGCTTCATAACCTTTTGCTTCTATATCTTCAAGTCTTGCTTTTATTGAAGTATAACCTTTTATCATATTTTCAACATCAACATCTGTTGCTTTTGAAGAATACCAAGAAGCATAAAAGTATACAGGCATATGTACCTTATACCAGGCAATTCTAAAAGCACTTATAACATATGCTGCAGCATGTGCTTTAGGGAACATGTATTTTATTTTAGAACAAGAATCTATAAACCATTCTGGGATATTTGCCTCTTGCATTGTTTTTACGTGACTTGCCCAAGTTTCTTTATCTTTACTAGCTTTTCCTTTTCTTACAAATTCCATTATTTTAAAGGCTTTTAATGGTTCTACTCCATTATACATTAGATAAACCATTATATCATCACGACAGCCAATTGTTTCTTTAAATGGTACTACGTTATTATCAATTAGATCCTTGGCGTTACCTAACCAAACATCAGTTCCGTGGGATAGACCTGAAATCTTAATTAATTCTCCAAAAGTAGTTGGTTTAGTATCTTCAACTAACTGGATGGTAAAACTAGTTCCAAATTCAGGTATACCTAATGTTCCTGTATTACACATTATTTGTTCCTTAGTTACTCCTAAAGCATCAGTTGATGTAAATATTGACATTGTTTCCTTATCATCTAATGGTACTTTTAGTATATCTGTATTTGATTGCATTTGAATTAATCTTAATTGAGTTGGATCAGAGTGTCCTAAAATATCAAGTTTTAATAAACATTGATCGATTGAATGGTAATCAAAGTGAGTAGTTCGCCATTCGGCAGTGGCATCATCAGCTGGGTATTGATAAGGAGTAAAATCAGATACTTCCATGTAATCTGGAACAACAACTATTCCACCTGGATGCTGGCCTGTTGTTCTTTTAACACCTGTACAACCAGCAGCTAATCTTTCAATTTCAGCTTGACGTATTTCTCCTAATTCTTTATCTTCAATATAACCTTTTACAAATCCATAAGCAGTTTTTTCAGCAACAGTACCAATTGTTCCAGCACGGTATACATTATCTTCACCAAATAATACTTTAGTGTAAGCATGAGCACTAGCTTGATTTAAATCAGAAAAGTTTAAATCAATATCAGGAACTTTGTCAGCATTGAAACCTAAGAATGTTGCGAATGGCATATCTTGACCATCTTTAATCATTGGTATATGACAATTAGGACATTCTTTATCAGGTAAATCAAATCCTGATGAATAATCTTGTCCAAATGGCTTACCATCTGCATCTTCAAAGATACTTAGTTTACATTTTTCACAACGATAATGTGCTGGAAGTGGATTTACTTCTGTTATGCCCATCATTGTTGCGACGAAACTTGATCCTACAGATCCACGTGATCCTACTAAATATCCTTCATCATTAGAGTGTTTAACAAGTCTTTGAGCAATCAAATAAATCGGATCAAATCCTCCACCTATTACTCCTCCTAATGATTTCTTAGTTAATTTTTCTAATTCTTCTTCAGATAATGTTTTGTTTTCTTCTTTTTCTTTTAAATATTTTTTAACAAATTCCCATACTTTATCTTTTCCACTTAACAATAAATCGTGTAAAGTTTTATGAATTATGATGTCATAATCATTATTATTATCTGTTTGTTCTTTTATTATTCTAAATACTATATCTCCATATAATTCTGTAGCAATTCTTTCTTCTATAGAATATGGAAGTGGTTCCCCATACCAATCTTTTGCTTTAGTATAAACTAATTCCGTTACTACTTCTGGACAATCTAAATAACTATTTCCATCATCTGATTTTACTCTTGGTGAAAAGGGAATTCCTCCAGTATCTATGATTACTTCTACTATTTCACACATATCAGCAATTTTATTAGTATTTTGAACTACTATTTCATAGGCTTTTTCTTCACCTAAAAATTTAAAATCTTTTAGCATTTCATCTGTAGTTCTAAAGTGATTTGAAGGAATGTTTTTTATTCCATTACGAGATAATGGATGTCTTCCTCCTCCTGGTACTTTTTGATTTACTATTATTTCTCTATAGATTTTGTCTTCTCTTTTTAGATGATGAACATCTCCTGTTGCGACGATTATTTTACCTGCTTCTTCAGTAACTCTGACTATTTTTTCGATATTGGCAGCTAATTCTACTTTTGTTCCAAAGTCACCAGTTTGAATTAAATGATCATAGCATTCCATTGGTTGTACTTCAACGTAATCATAAAATCTAATTATATTTGATAATTCATCATCACTTTTTGATTTAGCAGCACTGAAGACTTCACTTTCATAGCATCCACTACCTATTAGTAGACCTTCTCTTAATTCATTAACTACACTTCTTAATATTCTAGGTGTTTTATATAAATATGTTGTATTAGCAAGTGATACTATTTTAAATAAGTTTTTTAAACCAACTTTATTTTTAACTAAAAGATTTATATGGTGGCTTGTACCATATTTATGAATTTCTTCTTTACTAACTATCTTCTTTAAATCTGACATTTTTTCGATATTACGATTAGATAATTTTTTTAACATTTTATGAAATACTAATGCTGTTCCTTCAGCATCATAATCTCCTCTATGATGGGCATTTTCATCCCATGGTACTTCATATCTTTTTACAAGAGCAGATAATGAATGTCTTGCATAATTATTATCTAGAGTTCTTGATAATTCTAATGTATCTATTACTGGGTTTTTAAATGTTCCAAAATTATATTTTTTATAAGCCATTTCAAGGAAAGATACATCAAATTTAGCGTTATGAGCAACCATTGGGCAATCCCCAAACCATTCGATAAATCTTTTCATCGCTTGTTCTTCATTATCTTTATCTTTTAACATATCATCAGTTATGTTTGTTAATTCTATTATCTTTTTAGGTAATGGTCTATTTGGATTAATTAGTTCATCATATCTTTCAATTATATTACCATTTTTTATTTTAACTGCTCCAACTTCTATAATTGAGTCAGCTCCACCAGCGTTGAAACCTGTTGTTTCAAAGTCAAATACTACAAATGTTTGGTCTAACATTATTTCATCATTTGATCTTACAACAATATCTACATCATCATCAATCATTGTTAATTCACAGCCATAAATTGCTTTAAAAGGTTCTTCTCCTTCTTTTAAATTTTTATTATGAGCTGTTACAGTATTAAAGACATGAGGAAATGCTTGGACTGCATTATGATCTGTTATGGCAACAGCTTTCATTCCAAACTTCATAGCAGTTTTAACTACATCTACTTCATCTGCTACTCCATCCATTTGACTCATTTTAGTATGACAATGAAGCTCAACTCTTTTTTCTTCAGCTAAGTCTTTAACATCTTCTTCTTTTTTATCAATCTTTAAAATATCTCTTGGATTCATTACTAATTCTTTAGCAAATTGATCATATTTAGTTTGTCCTCTAAATTTATACCAATTACCTTCTTTAAATTCACTACTTAATCTTTCATATTCATCTTTATCTCTTACAAATACTTTACAATAGATACTATCAGAAAAATCTGTTACTTTTAAAGTAATTATTTTAAAGTCTGTCTTTGTTGATTCAAAGAATTCTACTCCAAAGACTTTACCTTCCATTACTATATTAGCATCTTCTCCTATTATAGTTTTAATTTTAATTGGCTCTTCACTTATATTTCTTCCAATTACACAGTTTTCATTCTTTTTTTCGCGATAATATTTTTTTTCTTTCTTAGTATTTTCTTTCTTTTCTTCATGTTTTTCTATCTCTGGTATTTCTATATTTTCTAATTCATGTTGAATCTCTTCTAAAATATTATCTTCTTCTCTTAATTCAATATCTATATTGAAATTATAACCAATCTTTTTATAAAACTTAGATATTTTAGATAAAACTTTTTTTAGTTTTTCTTCTTCAGTTTCATTAGTTGCTATTAAAGTTAAAAAGTCATTTTCTATTTTCATAGAGTCTTTATAGATTTCTTTTACTTTTAAATCATCTTTTAGAAGATCTAATAAATAATCATAATATTCTAAATATACATTTATATTTGGATTATTAATATTATAAATAAATTCTATCTTTTTAGCATTATTATCTAATGAATATTTTTTTTCTTCTAATTCTTTATATATATTTAATGGAAGAAGGTTATTTTTTTCTATGTATATATTCCAACTTTTAGTTTTGGGACTTACTTTTACTTTAGAAATTTTAGCATCATTAAAATATTGATAAGAGTCCTCATCAATATTTATTTTATCTAAAAGTATTTTTATTTTGTCATCCATTAACCGTCACCCACCTAAAGTACTTCTATTCGTTTTTCTTTTCCTTCTCTAACTATATATTTTTTATTTCTTATACAGAAATCAATAAATTCTTCGATATTCATTTTTTTAAGTTCTTTTTCATAGGCATATTTATCTTTATCAAAGTAATAGCCATCTTCTTGCATACGTTTAGAAAATTCTTCTTTAGGAATTCCTAAATACATTAACCAATATGGATATAACCAATTCTTTAGTTTTTTTAGAGATGTTTCTCCATAACTATAATAATTTTTATTCTCTAGTTTTGTTTTATATTCATTTAATACTGCAAACTCTAAAATAGCTTTTTTAAAATCATTACAATCATCTTTATATTTTTTTACTACATCATCAATTATTATCTGATTTATTTTTACTAATATATCTAAATTATCTTTTTCATTTATTTTTTTACCTATTATTAAACTATTATTGGTAGGATGTTCTATTACATTAAGTTCTTTATATACCACAAAAAAATTATGTTTTGGTACCTCTAATTTAATAATATGATCATATAATGCAGCAGTAAGTTTTTGGTTTTTATCCCATAATGTCATTATTTCTAAACGATATTTTTCTGTTTCCTTCTTTAGTTTTTCATAGCCTTCATCTTCTAATAATATATTATATACCATGTCATTATTTGGTATAAAATTCTTATAGTCTTTTAAAAACTGTTGTTTATCATTAAATATTTGATTATATTCATTTTTATAAGTAACCCATATTTTCTTTTTTAACTCATATATTTTTTCTGAAACACTTGGTCCAAATAAAAGACACCAAATGAGGCAATAATCATCAACTATGAAGTTTGTATTCATTTTACTTCACCACTCTTAATAATATGATACCAAAAAAAAAGAAAAAGTTGAATACAAACTTTTACTTTATTTTTAAATATATAAAATAAGCAGCTACTGTAATGATTGCGGATATAAGTAAGAATATGAAAAATTTTAATATTCCAGGCATTTTCTTTTCTTTAAATTCTTGACTTATATCAAAGTCTTTATCTGATAAATCCATGCTTCTTGTATAAAAATCTGGATCTTTTCCTGACAAAGTAACTTCTTTAGTATCTTCTTTTGGTTCATCTTTTGGCTCTTCTTTTACTTCTTCCTTTTCCTCATCTTTATTTTCTTCAATTATTGTTGGTTCTTTGTCATCTTCAGCAGTTATTTTATCACTTGCTTCTACTTTATCTAGCATACTTGTTGCCATTAAATCACTTAATAAATCTACAGTTGTTTCTTTAGATAATTCACCAGCTAAAGTTTTAGAAGCAATTGTGTTCATTAGTTCTCTTATTTCTTCTTCCTCTGGTGTAAGCATTCTTTTTTTCTTTTCTTCACGATACTTTTCTAATTCTTTTTTATTTATACCAGCTAAAATATTATAACTATTATTTTTTAGTTTTCTTTTTTCATCTAATTTGTCTTCTTCTTGACGATTCTTTCTTGCTGTTTCTAAAACACTATTTATATCATATATCTTATTTTCTTGTCTTTTATATAAATGATTAAAATCATCTAATTCTCTTTTTACTTTAGGAACATCCTCTACTCCTTGATATATTTGCATCTTTTGATATGATTCTCTTGTAGTATGATTAGCATCATTATTATTTAAAACGTAAGCATTAGCATTAGCAACATCTGTAATATTAGCATATGTAACATTATTTGAAATATTTTGATATAGTTCATGATTCATAGAAACACGTGTTGTATTACTTGCATTTTCATTTTTATATCTATCCATACGTTTCATAATATGCACCTTCTTACAATAATTTTAGCATATCATATAGAAAAGTAAAAGATATTAAATGTAGTGTTTACGTAAAATAATAATGTAATATTTTGGGTTATTCTTTACCTAATTATTTTTTTTATGTATAATTATTTTGAAAGGAGGGCAATTATGAAAGTTCGTGTTAATCAAGATGCATGTATCGGATGTGGAGCATGTCTTGCGATTTGTGAAGATGTTTTCGATATGAATGAAAATGGACTAAGTCAAGTTAAAGTAGATACTGTTCCAGAAGATAAAGTAGAAGCTTGTAAAGAAGCTTTAGAAAGCTGCCCTACAGGAGCTATTTCTGAAGAATAAAGAAAAAGACTATTCATTAGTCTTTTTTTCTTGTAATAATTTATTTCTAATATCGTTTTCATTTTTTAATAGTAATTCATTCACTTGTTTATATTCTTCATTTTCAAAACCATTGAATACTATTGTTTCGATGTCTGAATGATTAAATCCAATTGATAATTTACTATCTAATACTCCTTCAGGATATAAACATCCACCATATTCAAATATTTTACTATCATTAGAATTTGTAATTATTAAATAACTATTTATCATAACTTTCTTTTTTCCATTTTTCAGTAAAACAACTGTTCCTATTGGTAAAAATTTTTCTTTCATATAATACTCCTTTTCTATTTATTATTTTTATCCTTCATCATATTTATTATGTAATTCTTGGCTATATCCTCTTTCTGTCTCACCCGAACTGACATTATCATGAATCATATTTCCTGCAACTTCATTTATTATATCAGAAGCAGCATTAGTTGCATATCTTGTTAATGGAGATGCAGTCCCACTAGTACTTATTTTTTCAAATGCAGATGCGATGAGCGGTGTACTATTTGCTCCCACTCTACCTAATAAATAATTCGTTCCATATGATAAACCAGAGAACAATATTCCTGATGCAAAAGCTTCTTGTTTTGCTAGCATTATTCCTTCTTCGTATGAAGCACCAGATTTGTAACTATCTTCTATTCTATTTCCATAAGAATCTGCAGCAACATATGCTAATTGAGCTGGAAAAGAAGCCCCTCCTGTTATTAAATAGAAAGCTGCTGCTGATCCAATAAAATCACAGACATATTCTCCCATACCATCTTTTTCCATATAACTTTTCACATAGATGTATTCTCCAAAACCACTATCATAAATGTTTTCAAAGAAATCACTTACATAATCTTTTTCTATTATTTCCTTAACCCTATTTTCTGCTTCTGGATTACCGTTAGTAAATAATGGTGCAAAAAGAGATATAGTTGTATCTACAAGATGTTCTCCAGATGCTAAAAATCCTTCTCCCACTTTTAATCCTCCGTGTGTAACAGTTGCGAAAAATCTAAGGATAATATTATCACTATAACTAGTTTTATTCCAATTTTCGATTTCATCTTTCGTCGTTCTTATTTTTGTGATAATATCATTTACCATATCGATACTATCGTCAAATACTTCACAAGTTATTTTCTCTAAATCCGTATTATAATATTTATTTATATTCCTTATGCACTGTAAAACATCATGATATGTATTTACTATATTCTTTTTACTATCATTCAAACGATCTAGTGTTTCAGCTACCTTTTCTTTATTATAATTTAATTTTGCCATATTATCACCTAGTCTTTATTAAGGCTCTTTAAATAATTAATGAGCTCCCCATATTGTTCATTATATATTGAATTTACCTCTTTCTCAATTTGTTCTGCTTGGTTTAATAATTTTTGTACTCTTTCTTTAATATAACTTCCAGTTTCTGATATTTGTACATCCATTGTTATTTCATCTATATAAAGTGCATTTTTATCACATAATTCTGACATTTCAATCAAATCATCACCTATTTTTGATAAATGATTAATGTATATCTTATAATTATCTGTTATATCTAGAATTTTAGCTTTTTCAATCAATTGAGATTCTGAAGTAATTCTATACATAGTATCACATCCTCTATAGTAAAAAGTATTCTATATTTAGAATACTTTTTATTTTAATTATTGTCAATAATCGTAATTTCTTATCGTAAATAATGCGTCAACTTTTGTTCATACTATATACTATTTGTACTTCTTTAGGAGTTAATTTTCTATATTCTCCTGATTTTAATTCTTTAACACTAAATGGTCCTATTTTTCTTCTTGTTAGTTTTAATACTTCATAATCTACTTTTTCAAATAATCTTTTTACTTCATGATTTTTTCCTTCATGTATTATTATTTCTACTATACAGGTATTTTTTTCTTTATCTATCTTTTTTAATTTTACACGTTTAGGTCTTATTATAGAATTATCTATTTTAATACCTTTTTTTATTTTATTAATGGCTTCTCCTGTAATAATTCCTTTAAGTTTTGCTAGATATACTTTTTCTACTTCATTTTTAGGATGAGTTATGATATTAGCAAATTCTCCATCATTTGTTAGTAAAAGTGCTCCTGTTGTATCATAATCTAATCTTCCTACAGGATATATTCTTTTATCTGTTTCAATTAAATCAACAACGGTTTTTCTACCTTTTTCATCTGATGTTGAAGTTATTACTTGACGTGGTTTATTTAATAGATAATATTCTTTATCTTCTTTTGATAATAGTTCATTATTTACTTCTATTTGATCACTTTCTTTAACTTTAGTTCCTAATTCTTTTACTATATTACCATTAACTTTAACTTTTCCATCTAATATTAGTTTTTCGGCTTTTCTTCTTGATGCAATTCCTGCTTGAGCAATAATTTTTTGTAGTCTTTCCATAACAACACCTCAATCCGTGAAAAATTATATCATAATTTTTTCTTTTGAACAATCAAATAACTAATTAGAATTAATTTCATATATTATTATGAAGGAGGAATATTATGTATACAAATTATTCTAATTATCCTTATAGTAATAATTATAATCAAGATGATAGGTTCTTCTTAGCTCCATTTTTATTTGGGGGACTTGCCGGTACGGCATTAGGATATGGAATTGCGAATAATAATCAGATAAATAATCCAGGATATTATCCTATGGTTCCTATGTATCCTGTTTATCCAATGTATCCTACACCTTACACTACTTATTCTAGTAATAATTATTACTATTAAAATAAAATACGTAAATATTTACGTATTTTATTTTAATTCATCGATATATTTTTTTATTTGTTTAGATTCAGATCCTAATATTATTTTTAATTGATTATCTATTTCAACAATACCTTTAGCACCTAGTTTTTGAATTCCCTCTTTGTTAGCTTTAGAAACATCTTTTAATGTTACTTTAAAACGGGACATATTAGTTTCAGTTGAAATGATATTATCTTTACCACCTAGCAATTCTACTAATTTATTAAAATCTAGTCCAGCATCTTTTTTAGTTGCTTTTAAGATGGCTAATAATATTATTAATAATACTATTCCAATAATTATATATTCCATTAAATTCATATCATCACCAATTTAATTATATATTATTTTTATATAAAAGAAAAGGTTTTTAATTTGTTATTTGATTTATTTTTTTGATTGTTTTCTTACTTTTAAGATATAATCCAGTAAAACGATCATAATAATCATCTAAAAACCTAGTAATTTCATCAGTTATCTCAGGACTTACATCTAATTTAGTAATATTTTTTATATCAACATAATAATACATTCTAATCATTTTAATAGTTTTATCACTAACTAGTGGTTCATTGTTATAACAATCTTTACAGATATATCCACCAGCATCACTAGATAATGTTATTATTTGTTTGTTATTGCCACAATGGGCACATCCATCAATACTTGGTGATACTCCTAAGAAATCTAGATATTTTAATTCTAAAATATTTGTTAAAGCTATTGGGTTTAGTCCTTCTTCTATTTTTTCTAATGTGTTTTTTAATAGTTCAAATATTTCTTCATTTTCACTTTGTTTTACAAGTTGATTAGTTAAATCTAAAATATAAGATGCATAAGATATTTTTTCTAGATCCATTAAAATATTAGAATAAGAATTTTTAACATCAATAGATATTAAAGTAGAAAGTCCTGATGGTTTATAATATATATGAATTGTTCCATATAATAATTTTCTACTAACTGAACGTAGTTTACTCTTCATGTTACGACATCCTTTTGAAATGACACCAATAAGTCCATGTTCTTTAGTTAAAACATTTAATATTTTACTAGTTTCACTATAATTTGTTTCAGTAAGTATAATTCCATCAATACTTTCTATCTTCATACTATCACTTCTTTACTTATTTTGTATTTTTTTCCATAGATTGTAATATTTAATATTACCTGTTTTTTTAAATAATTCCCATAAAACGTCTGGATTCATAAAATCACCTCTACTTATATAGTGGTGATTTTCTTTAAAAATTATTCATCTTCATCTTTTAGTCCTAATTCTAGGAAATATTTTTCTTCATCACGCCAATTCTTTATTGTCTTAACATAGGTTTCTAAGAAGACTTTTTTTCCTAAGAATTTTTCCATATCTTCTCTAGCTCTAGTTCCTATTTCTTTTAACATAGAACCTTTTTTACCTATAATTATTTTTTTAATATTTTCTCTTTCTACAACAATTAGTACTTGAATGTGTACTATTTTATCATCTTCTTCATAATTTTCTACATAACAAGTTACTGTGTGTGGTATTTCATCATGAGTTAATTCAAGTATTTTTTCTCGTACAAATTCGGCCATTATGAATCTTGTCGTTACATTTGTTAAATCTTCTTCACTATATATTTTATCTTGATCTGGAAGATATTTTTTTATGCAAGATAATAATAAATCTACATTATCTTTTTTTAAAGCTGAAATAGGTATAATTTCTTTAAAATTATATAATTCTTTTACTTTATTTATTTCTGTTAAAAGTTTTTCTTTATTTTTTACTAAATCTATTTTATTTAATAATAGGAAAATTGGAACATCTTTTTCTTTTAATCTATTAAGAATAAATTGATCTCCTTTTCCAAAACCTTTAGAAATATCTACTAAAAAAAGTACTAAATCTACTCCTTCAGTGTTATTGTAAGCTTTTTTATTCATTAAATTACCAAGTTTATTCTTTGCCTTATGAACTCCTGGAGTATCAACAAAGATAATTTGCGAATCATCGTCATTATAAATACCTTGAATAACGTTTCTTGTTGTTCCAGAAACATTTGATGTTATGGCTAGTTTCATATTTAAGATACTGTTTAGAAGACTACTTTTTCCAACGTTTGGTCTTCCTACTAAACTAACAAAACCACATTTCATTGTAAATCTTCCTCTTCAAAAGGATAAGGACATAATTCTTCTTTAGTAAACTCCTTTTTTTCTCCATCTAAGCTATAACAAATTATTTTACAATTATCCTCTAAGTATTCAGTAAACATTTGACGACATACAAAGCATGGAGTTCCTACTCTTTTAGAAGATGTTAAAACATGTACTTCTTTAATATCTTCTTTTTTTACACCAGCAGTTATTGCATTAAATAAAGCTACTCTTTCAGCACATGATCCTGCTCTTGTTGATGAATCTTCTACGTTGACTCCATAATAACACTTATCATCTTTAGTAACTACACAACAACTAACTCTAAAATTAGATATTGGTACATAACAATTTTTTTGCATTTCTTTTAATTTTTCGATCATTGTAGTCCTCCTAAATATTCAATTATCTTTGGAACAAAAATTAATAATCCAATAATAGCTGATATTATGGCTATTACTAATACTCCAGCACTTGCGGTATCTTTAGCAGCTTTGGCTAGAGGATGGATTTTTGGACTGGCTAAATCGACAGTGTATTCTATGGCAGTATTAAAGAATTCAGCCATTAGTACTAAACCAATTAATACTAATACTATTACCCATTCAAAAAAACTAATTTTTAAAAAGAAGGCAAATACTATTACTAGTATCGCAATAAAAGTATGTATTTTTAAATTTTGTTCTCCCTTGTATGATTGTTTTATTCCTTGAAAAGCATATTTAAAACTATAGGCTAATCTCTTTCTATCTATTCTTAATTTACGCTTTACTTTACTTCTAGTTTTCTCTTCTAATTCCATATGATTCTAAAACCTCCTCTTGTTTTTGAAACATAATACTCTCTTCTTCTTTAGTTTGATGATCGTATCCTAATAAATGATAAAAACCATGAACAGCTAAAAATGATAATTCTCTAAGAAGAGAGTGATTATACTCTTTTGCTTGTTCTTTTGCTTTATCAATGGAAATATAAATATCTCCTAATACCCTTTCTTCACTTGGATTTATTATGGTATCTTCATCTTCTAAAGCAAATGTTATTACATCAGTTTCTCTATCAATATTTCGATAAGTTTTATTTAATTCATGGATATAATTATTATCTACTATAATTACATTGAAACTAGTATTTTCTAATTTTTCTTTTTGTAAAGCGCTTTCTAGTACTTTTTTTACTGTTTCTAATTCTTCAATATCTTCATTTACTTGTATAAATATTTCTACTTTGTTCATTGTTACTCCTATATTATAATTATTACTAATCCAAATACTAAACATGTTAGTATTATTACTGATACTATATTTAAAAACCATTCTTTTCTACAAAAGCTAGGTAAATGATTACTCATATTTCTAAACATACTATAAACCAAATAACCAAGTGCTCCACCTATTAAGTTTAACATAATATCGTCTACATCAAATACTCTACCTATTATCATTTGAACTATTTCTATTGAAAGTGATGCGATTAAAGTTAATAAAAGTGGTAAAGTGATCTTTTCTGATTTTAAATAAAGACTTGTAAAAAAACCAAATGGTAAAAACATTATCATATTACCTAAAACATTTTTTATAAATAATCTATTTGTAATTTTATAACGCATTATCTCTTTAAAAGGAATAAAATTATTACTAGCCCAGGAAACATCATCTTGAAAAGTTACTACTTGGAATAGACATAGTGTATAAATAATGAATACTAGCATCATTATTTCACGGTAAAGAACAATTTTTTCTTTATTTTTAATTAAATAAGAAAGACGTAATGATACTATTATGACAATAGATATTACAATCATTGGCCAGGTAAAATTAATAACACTTTGAATTGTATTTTTTAGCATATTACTCTTCCTCCTTTTTATTCAAACTTTCTATGTCAATATTACTTATATCAAAATAAGTAGTTATATTTTCTTTAATCTTAAAGAAAACTTCTACTTCTATTTTACTATTTTTTTTAAGTATTTTCAAAACTTTTTTACTTATGATAGATTCATCAGGTTTTAATTTCTTTTTTATTTCTAATTCTGCTTTTTTTAATGAATTGTTAATAATAGTTTTTTTAGTATTTTCTTTTTGTGAGATTTTTAATTTTTGATATAAAGTAATTGATATATTTATCGGAAGTAAGTTTGATTTAACTAAGGATAATTTTTTATTCTTATATTGTTTATATTTATTAAATAATTCAATATTATAATTAAAAATATGAAGAGTAAAACCTAGTCTTTTGTTTTTAGTAGTTGTTTTGATTGTTGTTGTTTTTGGATGTAGTACTTTTACTTTATACCATGTTTCTCCATAGACTTTTCCTCTAGCACACACTTTACTCATAATTTCTTCTTTATTATGAATAAAACCACTTATTAGTATATCTCCTTTATTTACAAAATCATTTTTCTTAACAGTTATTTCACCAGTTTCGGCCTCAATCGTTTTTATGATTGCTGTTTTAGTGGAGATAATATGTCTTGGTAGACATTCTTTTTTTTCAATATTTTTCTTTCTTTCTTCTAAAACAACTTTATATTTAACACCATGTTCTTCTATTTCTAACCACTCAAGTTTATCTTTTTCTTTTTCTAATATTTTCTCTTTTATCTTTTGAATAGTATTATATGATTTTTTTAATTTAAACTTCTTAATACCTTCATTTTCTAAGTCTTTTTTTATTGTTTTTAATAATTCTTTATTAGGAGTTATTACTTCTACTTTAAATATTATATTAGATAATATTATTATAAATAATAAGCCAAGTAAAATAGTTATTATAAAAGAAAAGTATTTTTTTAAAAGATATTTATATTTACATATTCCATATCTTCTTAATACCTTTATTTTATAGGTTGTTTTAATATCTTTTATTTTTAAATAATCTTCATAATCTACAACTACTATTAAATCTTTATTATTATCTATTTTATATAGTTTTATTTTCATTAAGATTAGTTCTTTTAGAAAATAGGAAGGATTTTTTCCAGATATTTTTATTTTAATTCTACTAATCATTTTGTACCTCAATCTTTGATACTTTCCCTTCTATTAGCATTTCATCGATAACTAATTTTTTGAGTGATAAGTTATTTCCGTGGATAGTTATTTTATTATTAGTTGTTTTAAAAGAAATAAAATTATTTTCTAAAGATATTATTCTAAGATAATTCTTTATATGTATTTGATTATTATAAATAGTTAGGGAAAATTCATCATCTTTTATGAATCTATTTAATTCATTAAGCATTAAATCACCTATTTAATTATATGAAAAAAAGTATTAATCTTTCGATTAATACCTTTTATTATTAAATTAACCTATTCTAAAAGCTGGTGAGACTCCTCCAGCCGTATAAGAATAACCAGAAGATATTCCACCAGATGAAGCTACTCCTGTAAACATTACATTTTTTGTCGCATGTGCACTTCTTAACCACCACCACATATCAGTACCATTATATTTTTTGCCAGCCCCTTCTGGATTTGATGTTGTTACTCCTGAAGAACTATAAAAATCAAGTTGTCTTGTATAGGAATTTGAAGTATCTATACTTCCTGTATAATTAGCCACTTCTTTATAATTTAATAAGTATATTTTATCTATAGTTATTGATAATGTCTCTCCTTCTGCTGGACCATAGCCACCTACAGTATAAGTGTCTTTAATTCCATTTTTTAATTCTAATGGTAATCTGTCTAAAAAAGTACTATTTAAGTATGTTCTTAATTCAGTAGCGCTCCATCCTCCTATATTTGTGGCTACAGAACTAACGATTTTACTCTCAATTATATCAACAAATTCTAAAACAAATCCACATGCAGTTTGTGAAAATCCTGTAGTAAAACATTCTGCAGGAGTTGACTTATTCGCAATTCTCAATGTGTGTGTTCCTAAAGTTCCCATATCTATAGTTTTGGTATCTCCAACATTATATACAGAAGTATAATTATTTTGTACAGCAGTAACTATAGTTTGCCATGAATCTGTTTCAAATGATTCTGGATGAGATGGTTTAACTGCATTACTATCACTTTGAACATACGTTACTGAAAAAGATAAGTTTAATGTTTGTGGAGATGATGGTATATCTGTAGAACTAATATCTTTTTTATAACCGACATGGACTTTATATTTTTCTGATGAGTTTGCAGCTAATAAATGGTTTGGTGCTATATCTATTCCATCTTCATATGATACTTTATATTCTAAATAATTAGGTAATGTAGTTATTTCTGTACCATTTAGTTTGTTTGATACTACACTAACCATCCCATCTATTGTACCTGCATTAACTGCATCAACTGTAAACTCGAAGTATTCTCCTGGAATTGTAAATGTTACTGAGTAGTTTACTGTCGTTTTAGCTGTATCGATTGTTGGAGTTGTTGCAGACACACTACCTGTCTTTACTTGGACATTCTCCCAATGTATATTCCAAGTAGGATTGTTAATAGTACCTGATCCTACTATATTTAAATTAGTACTTAATACTGCATATCCTATTGATATTACTAATAATAGTATTATTACTAATAAGTAGTTAAGTTGTCTTTTTTTATTTCTCATACTACTCTCGTATAATCAATCTTAAGGGAGATATCCTTTTGATTGATCCCTTTCATTTATATTTTTCATTATATATTTTATAATGAAATTGCACTGCGGATTTGTTTCTATACTCTTACGGCCTTTTTGGACTGGTTTAG
>JAFVEF010000022.1 GCA_017478105.1 Bacilli bacterium
AAAATCATTTCCACCCATACTATCAAATTGAACTAAAAATATATTCAATTCCCAATGAGCAAAATATGTTGCATCTCCTGTAACTATTGAATCATTAACTAATAATTTACCACCATCTTTAGAAGTAAACCATCCTAAAAAACTATAACCATCAAGACTACTAACAGGAAGTTCTCCCATAGCTTCCCCATAATTCTTCACTACAGAATTAACTTGACTGCCACCATTTGAATCAAAACTAATAGTATGCTTATGAGCTTCCCATCTAGCATAATAATCACGATTAGTATCAATAACAGTATCAGTAGTTAACATACTATCATCTGCCATATACCAACCCAAAAAATCATATCCTGTTCTAGTTGCACTAGGAACACTATTAAATTTAGAACCAGTTCTAACCGTATAACTCTTTTCTTTATTATTTGTTCCATTAGTATGTAATACAACTCGCGCAATATCTTCAAATCTAAATCTAAAATAATTATCATAGCTTCTATTACTAATATCATCACCAGTATAAAATATCTTTAAAGTAACATCTCTTTGTTCACCAGCTAAAATCATATCATTAACAGCTAACCCTTCAATTTGATAATTAATATTACTATTAATATTAGAAGTATCAACTCCTAAAAAAGTTTGATTAGATGAAGTATCATTTTTAAAAGTAATCAAAAAAGATATAAAAGAATCTTTACTTTTACCTAAAATAACTTTACTAGTTAAAGTATCAGCCTTAGATATAGTTAATTTAGATTCTCCAGATGCATTATTATGTTCACTTAAAGAAACACTATCTGCATAAACACAATTACTATATTTCTTTTCTTCTACAGTACTGTTTTGATTATCAATTAACTTTAAAGTTTCAGAAGTACTATTATTATTAACCGCAACTTTATTATTACTACTATTTCTATTACTTAACGAAACAAGCAAAACAGTAATTCCTAAAGAAAAAACAATAAACGCAATAAACATTTTAACTCTAGTCGACATACAATCACCTTATCCTCATAAAAAGTATATCATATTTATAAATAAAATAAATATTTTTATTTATAATTCATATAATTAAATCCCAATTTACTGTATATATTTCTAGCTCTAGGTAAACTAAATAATCTAGCTATTATCAAATTATAAATTTCATCAAATAAAACTAAACTCACTAATCCAATAGAAATAATTAAAAAAGTTCTCCTTTTCAAGTGTCTAGCTAAATAGATAAAAGCTGGGATCATGAGATATACAAGTATAAATGAAGATAGTCCAAAGAAAAACACACTTCTAAAGCAAACAAAACCATCTATGTTTAGAAAATTCCATATTTCAGTATTATAATCCCATAATCTTAAACCACCAAAGTATTTATAAATTACATAACCAGAAAAATATTCTAAAACTCCAGTTGAGAAAAAAGCTATCAAAAATACAAGAAGTGGTTTTCTTTTGAATTTTCTAACTAATATCATAATCATAATTGCACCATAAGCATAAATATTAATCCAAGGCAAGAAATTACCACCTTGCCAGTAAAACTTTTTCATACCAAAATTAATATAATAGAAGAAAAATTCATATATCCAACCAAATAATCCACTTGCGACAATTGTTAAACAAAAAACACCTAATTTTTGCCATTTATCTAATACTATTTTATTATCTAAATAATCATTAAACATAAAAACCTCTTTATCTTTTCTTTCCATGTATTTCAATTTTCTCATCACTATGAGTAACATATGTAGCTTCATCAATCATAATTTTTTTTAAGAATTCTTTGTTTATTTCAATATTTCCTTTCTTTGAAACCTTACCAGGATAAGAGTTACCAAAGAAGTTTCTAGTTAAATATCTTTTTTCTTTAGAAGATATCTTCAATTCTCTAATATGATTTAATACATTATTTGAAACTTTACTAAAATCATCTTTTCTATAAATAATAATAACATCTTTTTCTAAATGAATTACAACTTCTTCATCATGATAATCACCTATATTAATACTATTATTTTTCATATTTACCTCTTTAAATATTCATGCTTTGTAATAGAATAACAAACTAAATCACTTCTATTACCTAAGCTATCGACTACTCTATCTCTTAATACTCCATCTTTTTTCATACCACATTTCATCATAACTAATCCACTATTTGGATTTAAAGAATAATGTTTTGCACATACTAAGTAACAATCAACAACTGAAAATAAATAGTCAATTACAGCACTTAACGCTTCACTAGCATATCCCTTATGCCAGTATTCTTGAGAATAACAATACCCAACTTCACATACTTCGGCATCTAAATCAACATTCACTACATCAATTGTTCCAATAACTGTCTTAGTATCTTTAACTTCAACTATCCAACGAAAAACATCATTTTTAATATAATCCTCTTCCCACATTTTAAATAAATCATGTGTTTCTTCCATATCTTTATGAGTATTCCATGGCAAATATAAAGATACATTAGGATTACTACACCAATTATTATAAGCATCCAAATAATCATCTACTTTTATTTTTCTAAGTAATAAACGTTCTGTTTCTAACTCTTTTGTACCAACTAAATTCATATTATCTTCTAAAACCTCTTTCAATTTTATAGTTATCTAAGTCAAATCCAAGTCTAACAGCAATTCTTACTAATTCTTCATTAGTTGCTCTAGTAACATCAGATAAATCAATTAATGCAGCACCAAATCCTCCCGCAAAAAAAGCCCCTTGCAAAAACTCTTCTAAATCTCTTCTTAAACTATCATAATCTATCATATTTATTCCCCCAAAACTAAGATTATTTTAACACAAAAAATATTAAAAATGAATTAGTTTTTCATAAGATAAATTATTCTTACCAAAGTGTCCATAATTAGTCGTTTTTGAATATTTAAGATGTTTTAAATCTAAATAATCAATAATTCCTTTAGGACTCAAATCAAAATTATTAGTTATTTTTAACAATATTTCATCTTCTGAAATAGTATTAGTACCAAAAGTATTTAAATAAATAGACAATGGTTGTTTTATTCCAATAGCATAACTTAAACCTACTTCGCACTTACGACAATATCCATTATATACTAGATTTTTAGCAATAAATCTTGCCATATAGCAAGCACTTCTATCTACTTTAGTAGGATCCTTACCAGAAAATGCCCCACCACCGACTCTAGCATACCCACCATAAGTATCTACAACTATTTTTCTACCTGTTACTCCACTATCTCCAAGAGGCCCTCCAATAACAAACCTTCCTGTTGGATTAATATATATTTTTGTATCACTATCAATTAAATTACTAGGTATAACATAACTAATTACTTTAGAATAAATTTCTTCTTTTAATTCCTTCAAATTCTTATCTTCCCTATGTTGAATTGAAATAACTATATTTTCTATTCTTTTTGGAACACCATCAACATACTCAAAAGTAACCTCACTCTTACCATCACAACCTATCCCAGTAATAATACCTAATTTTCTAACCTTGGCAAGTCGCTTAGTTAATAAATGAGCATAATAGATGGCGATAGGCATATAAGTTTTAGTCTCATTTGTCGCATAACCAAACATTATTCCTTGATCCCCTGCTCCTCCTACTAAATCGTTAACTCCCCTAGCAATATCTAAAGATTGTTCTGATAAATTTATTATTACTTCACAACTCTTATAATCAATATCATAATCCTTTCCAAAATATCCCATATTTTTTATCGTTTTTCTTACTACTTTTTCAACATCAACAACACTTTTAGATGTAACCTCACCTGTTACAAACACCATTCCTTTCCCACAACATACTTCAATACCAACTCTAGAATTAATATCCCCCTTCAAATATTCATCTAATAAATTATCAGCAATCAAATCACATAATTTATCAGGATGTCCACAACAAACTGATTCAGATGTAAAAAACTCTCTCATAATTTTCTCCTCCTTCTTTATTACCAAGAATGAAAAAAAGTTCATGAAAGCACATGAACTTAAACTATTAAAAAATAATAATTATCATCCAAAGTACTTATACTCTGTCGGTATTAGCACCTAACTTAAATAGGTTGCTGTGGAGTCATAAAGCCGAATCTCTCGTCCACTCTTGATAACAACTTAATTATAAAAAAAAAGAAATTAAAAAGCAATACTTTTTAATTCTTATTTATAGTATTTTTTATCTATTTTTTTACAAACAGGAACTTTTAATTGATCAGTAATAAAACTTTTATCTATAAAATATGGATGAGACATCTTGTTATAAGATATTTTACCTAAATGATCAACTCTAACACCAGATTGATATTGTAACTCATCATATCCAAAATCTTTAGCCTCTAAAATTTTATCTAAAGAATGAAATTCAAAACCAAATTTTGCAAACATTTTTCTTCTAAACATTTCACTATCAAAATCATAATCAGCTAAATCATAAATAGAAACATTTATTGGTGAAAACATTCCAAATGGTAATGTGACACTTTTAGTATTTTTTAATGATTCTTTAGGAATAGAAGCTAAATAATCAGCAGCATCAGCTATTGATGAAACAATTTCTACTTTTAAAACTCTATCAATCATTTCTGAATCTATTAAAATATCTTTTAAAAATTCTAATTTTCGATAATATTTTAATCTGTCAACTCTTTTAGATCTTTCACTACGTAAATCTAAAAAATCACAACATTCATCAGCTTCAGATTCAAGAAATTTTATTACTTCGTCCCTATAATTAGTAAAATTCATAACTATCCCCCTAAAACAACGTATATTATACCACATTATTTATAAAATATAAAGTAAAAGTTATACATTTTTTATTTTAGATAAGAAATTAATTAAATGCTCATCTTTCGGATTATCAAAAATATCTGAACTAGATCCATCAGCATGAATAACACCTTCAGCCATAAAAATCACCCTATTACAGAAATTTTTAATAAAATTCATTTCATGCGAAACAATAAGCATAGTCATTCCATCATTCGCAATCTTTCGCATCAATTGAGTTACTTCCCCAATCATTTCTGGATCTAAAGCACTAGTAGGTTCATCAAATAATATTATTTCCGGCTTCATAATCAAAGTTCTAATTATTGCCACTCTTTGTTTTTGTCCACCAGATAACTCATTAGGATAAAAAGAAGCTTTATCAAGTAAATCTATTTCTTTTAATAATCGCTTAGCCTCCACAGTAGCTTCTTCTTTAGTCATTACTTTTAAAAGAACTGGTGCCAAAATTATATTATCTAAAACAGTCATATTTTCAAACAAATTAAATTGTTGAAAAACCATTCCAATCTTTCTTCTAATAACTTCTAAGTTATCATTATCTATTAAATCATCACCTTCAAATATTATATGCCCACTAGTTGGTTTTTCTAATAAATTAATACATCTTAAAAAAGTACTTTTACCACAACCACTAGGTCCAATAATTCCGATTATTTCCCCTTTTTCAACTTTAAGACTAATACCTTTAAGAACTTTTTTATCAGAAAAATTTTTTTTCAAATTTTTAATCTCTAGCATGATTTAACCTCTCTTCCATAGTATTAAATACTTTTGTAAGAACCAAAGTAATTAAAAGATATATTAAAGCAACTAAAATTAGTGGAAAGAAATAATCATAAGTACGAGAAGCTATTATATCGGATGCTTTTGTAAGTTCAATAATTCCAATATATGCTCCAACAGATGTTTCTTTAACTAAAGTAATAAATTCATTTCCTAAAGCCGGTAATATATTCTTTAAAGCTTCTGGTATTACAATCTTACTCATAACATAACGATATGGTAATCCTAAAGCATAACCAGCCTCAATTTGACCTTTATCTACAGATTGAATACCAGCCCTAATTATTTCCGCTACATAAGCGCCACTATTAATACCAAAAGAAAGTATTCCTACTAAAACTATATTAACTTGTGCTGATTTAAAGATTACATAATAAATAATCATTAATTGTAGAATAACTGGCGTTCCACGAATAACAGTAACATACCATTTTGCCAATAAATTAAGTATTTTGAGTTTTCCAGTATTACCATTAATATTTCTAATGATAGAAGCAATTCCTCCAAATAAAACACCTAAAATAACAGCCCCAATCGCAATTATAATAGTATTTATTATACCTTCTATAATATATTTATATCTACCATCATAAATTACACTATAATAAAACTTATCAATTAAAGAATTTTTCTTACTAACATTTTCTTTAACTCCCATATGTTCAAGTAATGCCTCATCAATTGAACCATTTTCTTTCATCTCATCAATTACTTTATTAGCAATAGATAATAATTTCTTATTTCCTTTTCTAACAACCATTCCATAATAATCAATAACCAAAGGTTCCTCTAGAATAACCATATCACTTGTAATTAATTCTTTAGCAGGAACTTCATCCATAACTACCCCAGAAACTTTGTCATCGATTAAATCTTGAATTGCTGCTAAAAACTTCTTTTCACGGACAATTTTAACAGTTGGTACCTTTTCAGTTAAATAAGTATCAGCAACAGTTCCAAGTTGAACTGCAATCTTTTCATCACTTAACATTGAAGGACTTTTCAAATAACTATCTTTTTTTACAACAAGTACTTGCTTAGACTCCATATAATTATTAGTAAAATCTACTTCACGAGCTCGCTCATCTGTATGTGAAATACCAGCTGCACCTATATCACTCTTTTTAGTTTTTACTTCATTTATAATTGAATCAAAAGCAACATCTTTTATTTTTAACTCCATCCCAAGTTCTTTTGCAATTCTCTTACAAATATCAATATCTACTCCTACTATCTCTCCATTTTCATAGTATTCATAAGGAGCAAACCCAGCTTCTGTAACTAATACCAGTTCTTCTTTCTTTTTACCACACCCACTTACCATTAAAATTAACAATAAAAGTATAAATATTTTCTTTTTCAAAAGTACCACATCCTAATAACAATAATAACGCAAAAAGCAAAAAAATAAAAGACTAAAAAAAAGACTAGTTTCCTAGTCTTAATAATCTTATAAGTACATCATTGCTAATGTTAAAATAACAATATTTACTACAGCAACTAAAAGAATTACTTTTGCTACCCATTTTAACCATGTAGTATATTGAACTTTAGCAAGTTCAAGTCCACCCATAATAGCTCCACAAGTTGGTGTAAATAGATTAACTAATCCATTAGCAGCAACCATTTCCATAACTGTTACTTCAACGGAAAATCCTAATCTATCTGCTAAAGAACCCATAATTGGAGTAGATAGTGAAGCAAGTCCACTTGATGATGGAACAAGAATTGATAATCCAACATGTAAAATATAGTTAAGTGGTGCGAATACAACTTTAGAAACTCCACTTAAAGCATTAGCTGCATTATAAATAATATAATTATCTAAATGAGTTTGTGTCATAAGTACTGAAGCACCTCTTGCAATCGCAATTACTAAAATAACTCCAACCATATCATCAGCACCATCAATAAATGTATCAACAAGTTCATGTTCACTCATTCTATTAACAACACCAATAATAATAGTCATTATTAAGAACCATAATGTTGATTCTTGGAAATACCATTGACCTAAAGGTAATCCCGTAATTGTTGAGAAGAATTTACCTTTTTCAAATAGAGTAATTCCAAAATCACCCCAAGGAATAAATCCAATAATCATAATAACAAAAGTAAATGCAAATAAAAGTAAAGTAACTTTTTGTTTTCCTGATAAAGCAACATTTTTCTTTTTTTGATCTTCTTTAGGAGCATAGAATTCTTCCATATCTTTCTTTTCTTGTAAACTTAAGAATGTAGAACCTTTCTTAGCAATAACTTTTTTTGCATATAACATTACAGCTAAAGTACAAATAATATAAGTTGTTAACCAAAGAATTATTCCAAGTCCTATGATAACAGCTTGATTTACTTCAACTCCTGCTGGTAATGAATCAATTGCTGCTCCAACAGCAAATGGATTTATTGTTGAACCAAGAACTCCAGATCCTGCTCCAAGTAATACGACTGCACTAGCAACTAAAGTATCCATTCCAGCCGCAACCATTGCAACACTAAGTATTGCATAAAAACCAACCGTCTCCTCTAACATACCATAAGTAGTACCACCTATAGAGAAAATAAACATAAGAATTGGAATTAAAACTAATTCTTTTCCTTTTAATTTTTTAATTAAAACTTCAATTCCTGTTTCTAATGCCCCAGTTTTAGTTACTACTTTTAAAAATGCTCCAAGTATTAGAACGAATAAACAGATATCAATAGCATCTGAAAATCCTAAAATTGGTGCTAGTAATGTTTGTGATAAAGTTGCACCAACAACTCCACTTCCATCAACTAAATTTTCCCCCTCAAAAACTGCTTCTGGCAAAAAGTGTGTAACAATTGCCAAAATAAATGTTAGAATCAAAATAATAGTAAAAGCTGAAAGTGTAAAACTTCTTTTTTGATTCTTTTTACGAGAAGTACGTTTACGAACTTCTTTTTCTGTACTTTCCATTTATTACTCTCCTCCTTTTATAATGGTTGTACCTGTTTTGCCATTTAATGCATCACGAGCTTTCTCTAAAGATGTAATAATAGCCTTACCTTTATTAGAGTGTTCTAAATAATCAATACAAGCTTCTACCTTTGGTAACATAGAACCTGCAGCAAACTCTCCATTTTCTATATAATGTTTAGCTTCATCAATAGTAATTTCATCTAAACTTTTTTCATTTTCCTGGCGGAAATTAATTTTTACTTGATCTATCGCAGTTAAAATAAGTAATATATCTGCCTCAATCTTACTAGCAAGCAAAGCACTAGTACGATCCTTATCAATAACGGCATCAACACCAGAATATCCACCTTCACCATCAGCAATAACTGGTATTCCACCGCCACCACATGTAACTACAATATTATGTTCTTCAATTAATTTTTTAATTGTTGCTAATTCGCAAATCTTTTTAGGTTTTGGAGATGCAACAACTCTTCTATATCCACGCCCAGCATCTTCTTTATAAATAAATCCACTTTCCTTAGCAAGTTTTTTTGCCATATCTTCAGAATAAAACTCACCAATTGGTTTAGTAGGATTAGAAAATCCAGGATCTTCAGGATCAACTTCAACTTGTGAAACAACAGTTACTACTCTTCTTCGCATATTGCGACTCTTAAATTCAGCTTCCATTGCTTGTTGCAAATGATAACCAATATAACCTTGTGACATAGCTCCACATTCTGCAAAAGGCATATCATCCTCTGTTGTAGTTGGATCAACATTCGCCATTGCATTAAAAATCATTCCTACCTGTGGACCATTACCATGAGTAATAACTACTTCATTTCCCATTTCAACTAAATCAACGAGACTCTTTGCCGTTGTTTTAACAATTTCTAATTGTTCTTTAGGACTATTTCCTAAAGCATTTCCTCCTAATGCTACTACTATTCTACTCATCTTAATGTCTCCAACATAACTGCTTTAATAGTATGAAGTCTATTTTCTGCTTCCTCAAATACTCTTGATTGGCTTGACTCAAATACTTCATCAGTTACTTCCATTTCAGAAATACCATATTTTTCAAATATCTCTTTTCCAATTGTAGTACCAGTATTATGGAATGATGGTAAACAATGTAAGAATATAGCATTTTTCTTACAATTATCTAAAACAGTCTTATTTACTTGATATGGTTTTAATAAATTAATTCTCTTTTCCCATAAACTAGGATCTTCACCCATAGATAACCATACATCAGTATATAAACAATCGGCATCCTTCGTACCTTCCATGATATCTTCATAAAAATTAATTGTACCACCAGTTTCTTTACATATTTCTTGGCATGTTTTAACTAATTCTTCTTCAGGAACTAATTCCTTTGGTGAACAACATGCAAAATGCATTCCTAGTTTTGAACAAATAACCATTAATGAATTAGCTACATTGTTTCTAGCATCACCACAAAAAACTAATTTTTTTCCTTTAACACTTCCAAATTCTTCCATAACAGTCATTATATCAGCTAACATCTGTGTAGGATGAAATTGATCAGTTAAACCATTCCAAACTGGTACTTTAGAATAATCTGCTAAACTTTGTACAATATCTTGTCCAAATCCACGATATTCTATTCCTTCATACATAGAAGCTAAAACTCTTGCTGTATCAGCAATTGTTTCTTTTTTACCCATTTGAGATCCAGTAGGTCCAAGATATGTAACTCCCATTCCTAAATCTTTAGCAGCAACTTCAAAAGCACATCTAGTTCTAGTTGAATCTTTTTCAAATATTAAAGCAACTTGTTTGCCCTTTAAATAATCGTGTCTTTGTCCATTTCTTTTAAATTCTTTTAATTTCATGGAAACATGTAAAAGGTATTCAATTTCCTCAGTAGTATAATCTAACAACTTTAAGAAATCTCTTCCTCTTAAATCTACCATTCAACGTCCTCCCTTATAAGTGGCATACTCATACATCTTGGACCACCACGTCCACGGGATAATTCAGCCCCATGAATTTCAATAACTTTAATTCCTTCTTGTTTTAATACTTCATTAGTTAAATTATTTCTGTCATATACAACAACAACACCTGGTTCAATACATAAAGTATTAGATCCATCATTCCATTGTTCTCTTTCAGCACCAACTTTATCTCCTCCAGCACAAGGAATTAATTTAACTGGATGATTTAAATATCTTTCTAGTATTTTATCAAGTGGTGCATTAATTTCTTTAACGATTAAATCTTCAAATGTTGTTGGATCAAAACCTTCAGTAATTTCAAATACTTGTAAAGTACCCATTATTCCTGGATGATATGTAAACGTATATTTATCAATTTGTGTAAATACAGTATCCAAATGCATAAATGCACGACTAGATGGAATATTAAAAGCTAAAACTGTATCAATCTTACAATCTAAGTTTTTAAAATAATTCTTTGCTAATTGATCAATTGCTTCAGGTTGAGTTCTTTGACTAATACCTATCGCAACAACATGATCATTTATATTTAATAAATCTCCACCTTCAGTATGCCATTCATAACTTCTATCATAATAACGACTTACATCACGAAAATCTGGATGATATTTAAAAATATATTCTGCATAAATTGTTTCACGATTTCTAGTTTCTGAATACATTTTATGTAAATCAATACCATTACCTACACTAGCAAAATTATCTCTAGTAAAGTATAGGTTTGGCATTGGTGAAGCTATAAATTTATCTGGAGTTTGAACTACATCAACTAATGTCTTTTCAAAATCTCTCTTTTCATTATAAATATCTCCAACTTGAATTCCTTCCATAGTTTGTAAAACTAATTGTTTTGGATCTTTAATATTATTTAAAAAGTTTCCTACTAACCTTTTATACTTCAAAGTGTTAATTCCTGCTTCTTCCATAAATTGTTTTATAAATTTAGCACGAACACCATCACTTTGTGCAATAACATCTGCCATTAAATCTTCTAAATAAACAACTTCAACGCCGTTATCTTTTAAAGCTTGAGCAAATGCATCATGTTCTTTTTGTGCATCTAATAAAAAAGGAATGTCATCAAATAAAAGATCTTCTAAAGTATCTGGAGTTAAATTTAATAATTCATTTCCAGGTCTATGAAGTAATACTTTTTTTAATTTTCCAATTTCACTAGTAACATGTATACCCTTCATCTTATCCTCCTCTATTATCTATCATAAACTAATTATACCACTAAAAAAATAAAAGTAAACATGAAAAAAAGCACCTACTGTGCTTTATTAACTTTATTAATTATTTCTAATGCTGCCTTCTTACCAGCTTCCATTGCCAATATAACAGTTGCTGCTCCACTTACACAATCTCCACCTGCATAAACATTATCTAGTGAGGTCATACCATCATCAACAACAATTAATCCTTTATCAGATAATTTAATATCAGAATGTTTTAAAGCTTCATGATTAGGACTTGTTCCAAGAGCCATAACAACCATATCACAATCAACTACATGCTTACTATTCTCGTCCTCAGTAACACTACGTCTACCGTCTTCTCCAGCATCACCTAGTATCATATTAACAACTTCCATACCACAAACATTATTATCTTCATCTGCTAATATTTTTACTGGATTTTGTAATAAATCAAAAACAATGCCTTCTTCTTTAGCGTGCTCTACTTCCATTTTTCTGGCAGGTAATTCTTCTATACTTCTACGATACATTATATGAGCATCAACACCTAAACGCTTTAATGAACGAACTGCATCCATCGCCACGTTTCCTCCACCAATAACATATGCTTTTTTAGCTTTTACTATAGGTGTTTTAGAATCATTTTTATATGCACCCATTAGATTTATACGAGTAAGTATTTCATTAGCTGAGAAAACTCCATTACTATCTTCTCCTTCAATACCCATAAATCTAGGAAGTCCAGCACCAGTTCCTAAAAAGACAAAATCATATTCTTTTTGTAAATCAGAAATTGTTAAACTATTACCAATTGGAACATCTAAATTAATCTTTACTCCAAGTTTTTCTAATCCTTCTACTTCTTTTAAAACAATACTTTTAGGTAATCTAAACTCAGGTATTCCATAGGTTAAAACCCCACCTGCCTTATGTAAAACTTCAAATATAGTAACATCAAAACCTTCTTTTGCTAAATCTCCAGCACAAGTAAGACCACTAGGCCCACTACCAACAATCGCAACTTTATAACCATTTGCTTCTTTTTTAACAGTAGATAAAAGCTCATTTTTTAAAGCATAATCCGCAACATATCTTTCTAATGATCCAATCGCAATTGCATCACTTTTAAATCCTTTTATACACATTGCTTCACATTGTTTCTCTTGGGGACAAACTCTACCACATACAGCCGGAAGAGAACTAGATTTACTTATAACTTCATATGCTTTTTTTAAATCTTTATCCCTAATAGCTTTAATAAATTCTGGAATCATAATATTTACAGGACATCCTTTTACACAACGAGGATTTTGACACTGTAAACATCTATTTGCTTCTCTTAAAGCCTCTTCATCATCATATCCTAATTCTACTTCACTAAAATTATTAACTCTTTCACTAGGATGTTGAACTCTAACTTTTACTTTTTCATCTTTCATTATTTTTCCTCCTTAGTTAATAATTTTTTCATTTCTTCAAATTTTTCTTTTTCTATATCACTATAAGTTTTTAATCTTTTCATTACTAAGTCAAAATCAACTTTTGCCCCATCAAATTCAGGTCCATGTATACAAGCAAATTTAGGCTTTCCATCAACCATACACCTACATGCACCACACATACCACTACCATCAACCATAATTGGATTCATACTAACAATGGTTTTAATATTATATTGTTTTGTAAGTTCACAAACACTTTTCATCATTATAACTGGCCCTATCGCAACAACAATATCATAGTCATTAATATATTTTTCCAAAATATCAGTAACTCTTCCTTTAGTACCAAAAGAACCATCATCAGTTGCATATCTAATCTTAGAAGCAACTGCTTCAATTTCTTTTCTAATTAAAAATAGTGATGCATCTCTTGCTCCATATATAACATCAACATTTATACCATGTTCTTTTAAATATTTTACTTGTGGATAAACAGGTGCAATACCAACTCCACCCGCAACATAACATATTCTTTTATCTTTATATTTTTCAGGTTCTAAACATATTTCATTAGGATTACCTAAAGGACCAGCAATACTAAATAAACTATCTTTAACCATAGATAATTCTAAAGTAGAAGCACCAACTACTTGATAAATTAAATAAACAAGATCCTTTTCTCTATCAAAATCATAAATAGTAAGAGGAATTCTTTCACTATCTTCACTACTCATAACTATAACAAATTGTCCTGGTAAACATTTCTTAACTACAAAAGGAGCTTCAACAACCATCAAATAAGAACTATCATTCAATTTTTTATTCTTTAAAACTTTATACATCATATCACCAATCCTAACTATTCTTCTTAAATAATTTAAATATTATATTTTGATCTATATTAAAAACAAAATAAAATAAACCAACAATTATACTAATTAAATCTAAATTTAAAAATATTAAAAAGCTACATATAATACCTAAATATTTACTATAATCCATCTTCTGTTTATAACTATAAAGAGTATATCCCAGTAATAAAAATTGACCAACTACAAGTAATAAATCAACTATATTATTAAAATGAATTCTACCATTACTAATACCCATTATTACAATAAATATATTTAATACAAATACTATTCCCGTAACAATCATAGCTTTTTTTACAAAACCATTATCACTAATATCATTTTTAAACTCCACGGCAGGTCCCAATTCAATAGGAACAACTTCTTTGGTTTGAACAGGCTTAGTTATAATATCTTTAATTAAATCAGACTCTTTCAAGGTAACTACTGGTTCCCATTTACTTCCAGCTGATGCAACAACTATTCCACAACAAACTATTAAACTATCGTTATTTACCATTGACCTAATACGTGGTCCATATAATCTTGCTGCTTCATATACTTCATTGTCATAGTTAAACATACTACCTTTGAAAAAAACTATTTTATTATCAATTATATATCCTCTAACAATACTATCAAAATTAGATAAATCAAGTCCTAAAGATTCCATCCATTCTCTATGATCCATAGTATCATGAAAAACTATCTTTACTTCTTTATTATATATTATAAATAATCCTCTCTTCATCATACCACCCAATTATAATTATAAACTAAAAAAAATAGTATTTCTACTATTTTTTATTACCAAATCGACTAAATGGAAAAACTATTAAATTTGTTTTACCCTTTATTTGCTTTTTACTGAATTCTCCAAAGTAACGACTGTCTTTTGAATTTGTTCTGTTATCACCTAAAACAAAATAACCATTCTTTACTTTATAAGTAAAATCTTCAGTAACATCTTTTCCATATGGATCTTTAACTTGTTTACCATTTATATACAATTTATTATTTTTATAAGATACTTCTTCTCCAGGTAAACCTATTATTCTCTTAACAATAGGTTCTCTGCCATCATCAACTACAACAATATCAAATCTTTTTACACCTTGAGTTCTAAAACCAATAATATTTAGTATCATTATATCTCCATCATGTAACGTAGAATACATACTACTACCATTTACTCTAATTGGACAAATAACATATAATCTAATTAAAATTACAAATACTAATATAAAAACATAAGGTGTATATTCTTTAACAATTTTTTTCATTTTTGAATCCATAATTCAACCCCATATGAAAAATAAGGCTCATGGCCTTATTTCTTTCCTCTTTCTTTAATACGATAAACTCCAGCCATACCTTTAAAGAATCCAAGTTTAGCACGTCTAACTTTACCTTTGCGGATAACAGTGATTCCAGCTACTTTTGGGGAATTAATTGGGAATGTTCTCTCAACTCCAACTCCACTAGACATTTTACGTACAGTAAATGTCTCACTAACAGAAGAACCACGACGAGCAACAACTAAACCTTCATAGGCTTGGATACGTTCTCTTTTACCTTCAATAATCTTAACATCAACTCTAACTGTATCTCCAACACGAAATTCAGGAATATTAGGATTAATTTGTTTTTCATTGATTTTATCAATAATATTCATAAGTTCTCTCCTCTCTATATATATTTCAAAATGATCATAATCAAAAGATAAGCGGATCATTCCACTAACGAATATGATTATATCATATTTTTGAAAAAAAGCAACAAAAACATAAAAAAAAGCCACCTTTCAGTGACTAATCTTCTTCATAAATAATATTTGTATCATCCCAATCTGCTGGTCTACCATTAACTACACTAAATTCTTCATTAGTAATGAATCCTAAAGTCTCACCTGAACCAATATGCATCTTAAATCCTTGAGCTTTAGTAGGCATACCACCAAACATACCACCATAAGTTTGAATGTTTTCAAAATTTGCTTTACGAATATCTAAATCTAATAAATTAGAACAGTTATAGAACATACCATCACAATGTAATAATTCTTCAGTTATGAAACTACTTAAATTTAATGATGTAAGGCCACTACAATTTAAAAACATTTGACTCATATCAGTAACTTTACTAGTATCAAAACTACTTAAATCAAGAGTAGTTAATTTAACATCACCATTAAACATATCTTTCATATTAGTAGCATTCTTAACATTAGCACCTTTTAAGTTCAACTCTTCTAATTGAGCTAATCCACCAAAAGCATATTCTAAGTTAGTAGCATAAGTTGTATTTGCAGCACTTAAATTCTTCAATACTGGAGCAACTCCATCAGTTAATTCCATAACAAGTCTAGCAACATCATAATTTGAAAAATTAAAACCGTTAATATTTAAACTAGATAAATTTGGACAGCTACCAACAATTCCTTTAAAATTAGTAACTAAATTAGTATCAAAACTACTTAAATCCAAACTATTTAAATTAGCATCTCCTCTAAACATACCTTCCATAGAAGTTGTATAAGTTGTATCTAAATTATTATTAAATGAAATTTCTTCAACAGCAGGTACTGCAAATAAACTACTTGAATTTACAGGAGCATATATAGCATATTTACTACCAATAGTTAATAATCCATCACTAACCCAAGCTTTAACACTTCCATCACCTAATTTAGAAACATCAACTGCTCCTTCAGGTAATTCTTGAACCTTAGAAATTACAATCTTATTATAACTATCAGTAACTAAATTTTTCCAATCATTACTTAAGAAACTTGCTTTGATTTTTAAATCAGTATCAACACTAAAATTCATAGTAGCAGCTTCTGTTGCCTTAGTTATTACTGGTAGAGATACTGCAGCAAGTAAAACTAATACTAATAAACCATTCTTTTTACGTTTATAGAATACGTAAGAAACTCCACCAATTAAACTTATAAATAATATCATGTTCATTACATTATTTGCCGTACTAGGATTAATTAAAGTATTTGGCTTATCACTTAAATCAACTCTCATACTAACATGGTTTAAAGTACTATAAGTATCATTAGCATCTAAAGCATTCGCACTTGATAATTGATTTGCATAACTAACACGTAAATAAACTGTATTTTCTTGTCCAGCTTCTAATAAAGGATCTCCTACTTCATAATCATATTTAACATTAGAAACTTGATTATTATCCGCAATACCATCAATATAATAATTAACATCATCAGTATTCTTTAATGTTAACTTATATTTAATATAGTCTCCAACATCATAAAAATTAACATTAGAATTAACAGTTGTTCCAGAAACACTAGCTTCACCACTTACAACTACGTTTGGACTCTTTTCAACTTCCTCAATTCCTGTTAAAACTACTCCTTCACCTTCAGCATGTACATTATAAACAGCAAAAATTCCAACTAAAACAATAAATAATAAATAAAATCTTTTTCTCATAAACTATACACCTTCTATCTTACTAAATATATCATATCAAAAATCTCCAAAAATAACTATAATAAATTATTTTTTTTTAAATTATTAGACACCCTTTTACAATATTAAACACTACCTATAAATCAACCTCTTTTAATACATATTTATATAATTTATCTATATCTTCCACAATAAACTCACTTTTAACATCATTTACTTTAGAATAAATAATAGCTTTCTCTAAAGTCTCACTTATCTTCAACAATTCTTCAAAAGAGTTTATTTTAATTTCTCTTCTTTTTACATTAGATTTATACCCATCTCTTGTAGTAACAATAATATTATTATATTTACCAATAATTTCCTGTAATTTTTCTTGATACTTATCTTTTTTACCAACTACTTTTTTGACAAGATAAACTGTTCTTAATAAAACAATAAATAACATAACAGTAAGTACAGAAGCAATTATTGCGCATAATGAATTATATTTATTCCATTTATTTCCTCTTATGTATAACACTTCACTCTTCTTATCAGTAATACCCTTACTAATACTAAAATTATTATTATTATTATTTAAAGGTACAGAAAGAGAAGCTGATTTTAAACCTTCATTTCCTTGAAAAACATATAAAACAACCTCTAAAGCCCCGGTATATACTCCATCATGATTAGAACAATATTCTATAAATGAATCATTATATTTATTATAATCTATAGTAGTACTAAACTCTTTTTTAAAAGTCTTTCTATTATTCATACTAGTTGAATCAGTTAATATATCATCTTCATCATTATAAATGTTTTTTCCATAAGCATCATATATATTCAAAATACTAACTATTTTATAATCCGTCTTTAAAGACCACTTTTTATCATAAGTAGATAAATAATTAAAATGAAGACTTAAACTATCAATTAAATTACTATTATAATTTAAGTTTTCTCCTAAACACTCACTCTTATCTTTTAAACAAACTTCATATTTTACATCACTATTTTCTGTATAATGAATTTCTTGATCAACAGTAACTTTCATTGCTTGAACAGAAAAATAACAAATTCCAAAGAATAAAAATAATATAATTCCAATAAGTACTGTAACCCTTGTCTCAAAAGAAAAATATAGTCTTTTTTTAAAACTATTATTATAAAGAGTATTATCTATTTCTAAATTATTAGCTAACTTAGAATCACTAATCTCTTTAGAAACATCAACTACTTTATTTTCACTTTTAATACTATTTAGCTCATCCAAAGTAGTAAAATTAAACTTATTTTTTCCCTTTTTATCTTGCATTATCTCACCATCCATAGACAATACTTTCTATTCTATACAAAGTATAACACAATAAATAAATAAAAAAAACTATTTATTATTAAAATAGTTTATTTTTTAAAGTTCATTATATATTAAATATAAACCTAAATTTCTAAGCTCAATTTCTCTATCACTTAAATTACTATATTTAAGAATCATTCTTTTAGAAGTATTTGGAGCTAAGACATCACCTTTTTTCACAACACTACCATCTAAATAAGATAATTCATACTGAACTTGTGACTTATCATATGAAAAATCATATACCATATCAGCAAGTTTCATAGAGACATTTCCATCATTCACAACAGTAAATTCATAATTAATACTATCATTTTTCTTATTAAAATTAATAAAATAATTATTCATAACAGTATTATCAATAGTAGGTTTAGTATAATTAGTATCTCCTACAACACTTACAGCTAAATCATCAAAATATACATTAATAGTTTTCTTTAAATCATCACTTGAAGTATTTTGATATATTAAATAAAAAACTCCTATAAATATTAATACCCCACATACAATGTACCAAGTCTTTTTCATAACAATTCCCCTTTTTCTATAATGTTCTATTATTAGAATTAATATAATCCAAGTAACTTTCTTGTATTTCCATAAGTCTAATCATAGCTTCTTTTTTTAATTTAACTAGTTGTTTAGACATCTTTTCTAATTCTTTCTTTTTCAAATACTTACGATACTTTATTTTTATCTCTAAACGAAATTTCTCTATTCTATTCAAAGCTTCTCTTAAACTATCACCTGTATCATCATCATCCACTAATAAATCAGTAAGTGTAAGAATAAGTTTATCATACTTTTTAAATACTTTTTTACTAACTATCGGATTAGCAAGCTTTTTATTAACTACTTCTATATCTGTAATTTCACTGTTATTTATTTTAAACCCTTTTCTCCGAGAAGCCATAATAAAACCTTCTATATTCTCTAACTGTTCTTTATCAACCAACTTATTTTTATTCTTATATTTCCTATCATTCACAATAGTATACATATAATCACCTACTAATCATCTAATAAATCAGGTCTATTTTCCTTTGTAATTCTCAATCTTTCTTTTTCTCTATATTCGGATATTTTTTTATGATCTCCAGAAAGTAAAACTTCAGGGACTTCCATTCCTTCATATACTCTAGGTTTTGTATATGTAGGATAATCAAGCAAATTATCATTAAATGAATCATTTAAATGAGATTCACTAGTAATTACTCCTGGAAGTAATCTTACTATTGAATCAACAAGAACCATTGCTGGAATTTCACCACCAGTTAATACATAGTCCCCTATACTAATTTCTGCATCACAAATACTTTTAATTCTCTCATCAAAGCCTTCATAATGTCCACAAATTAGTATTAAATGTTTTTCCTGGGATAAATCATAAGCCATTTTTTGCTTATATGGTATTCCACTAGGTGATAAAAGTATTACTTTACTATCAGGTCCTTTTAAAGACTTAACACAATCAAATATTGGTTGAGCCATCAAAACCATCCCAGCTCCTCCACCATATGGAGTATCATCTACTTTATTATGAGGATCATTAGTATATTCTCTAAAATTAACCAAGTTAATAGATACTTTCTTATCATCAACTGCCCTTTTAATAATAGATTCTAAAAATACCCCATTAAACATATTAGGAAATAATGTTAAAATATCTATTCTCATATAATCATTCCATTCCATCAATTAATTCTACTATAACACATTTATTATTCTTATCAATCTTTTTTATCATAGGAGATTTAAAAGGTATCAATACCTCTTTATCAAATAAAACTCTAAGTATCTTATTATCCTTACTTGCCATAAATATTTCTTTTATAATACCCTCTTTATCATTACATAATACTTTATAAGTAAGTAATTCTTCATCTAATATTTCATCATCATCTAATTTAATACTATCTTTATAAACATATACATTTTTTTTCATCATAAATAATACTTCATTAATATTATTAAAACCATCAAATGTAACCATATCATAATTCTTATGAACACGATAACTAGAAATACTATATTCTTTATCATCAATAACTAATTTATTACCAGGAAAGAATACCTTTTCTTTATACATAAAATCACTAAGTATTCTAACCTCACCTTTTATACCATGAGTAGATACAATTTTTCCAATAAATACCTTATCCATCTAATCTCCCCAATTCATATAATAAAATACTACAAGCAATAGAAACATTCAAGCTTTCAACTTTAGAATTCATTTTTATATATAAATTATTATCACATAAATCAAGTATTTCAGAAGAAACTCCACTACCTTCATTACCCATAACTAAGGCCCAATACTTAGAAGGAGAAACTCTTCGTACATCAACACCATCCACAACATTAGTTCCATATACAATAAAATCTTTTTCATGTAACATATTTATAGTTTCTATTATATCAGCATATACAATATTTATATGACAAAACATTCCTTGAGTAGATCTTAAAACTTTAGGATTATATAAATCTACTGAATTAGGTGATAACACAATAGTATCTACATTAAAACTAACACTACTCCTAATTATAGTTCCCAAGTTACCTGGATCTTGTATATTATCAAGTATTACTATTCTATTTCCAATAATAGAATCATCTTTTTTTCTACACAAAGCCATAATAGCAGGAGGTGTATCTAAAGAAGATATTTTTTTCATAACATCATAACTAACATACATAACAGGTATATCATAATTACAATTATAATCTTCTAAACAAATAACATTAATAACTAACCCAGATTTAAATACCTCTTCAACTAAATGTTCACCCTCTACTAAAAAAGTCCCAGTTAAATCTCGATATTTTTTCTTTTGTAATTTAACTAATTCTTTTACTTTATCATTTTCTAAACTAGTAATAACCATTAAAACTCCTTCATTTCTTCTCTATATTTTTTATAATTAGGAATATTTTCTCCTACTAAAGACCAAAAACCTCTAGAATGATCTCCATATATTAAGTGACTAAGTTCATGTACAATAACATAATCTAAATAAACAATATCTCTTTTAATAAGTTCTAAGTTAAGTGTTATAACATGAGTATTTACATTACAAACACCCCATCTACTAGTCATTTTACGTATTCTAAGACTAGGTATTGGAATATTTCTTGAAAAATTATCAATCCAATAATTAAATCTCTCAGTAAATAAAACTTTAGCCTGTTTTTTATACCATTTATCAACATCAAAATCATGATTCATATAAACTTTATTTCCAGCAAAGGAAATATCTTTATTATCACAATAAATAACTACATATTGATTACCCAAATAATTAAATCCCCTATTATTAGATATTTTTTTTTCTTGAAAATCAATCATATCACAAATCTTATCATAATTATCTTTAATAAGCTTAATTATAAAACTATTAGGAGTTAAATATCCAGTAGTAACTGTAACACATAAGTCTTTTTTTACTCTAATATATGTATTCTTTTGACCTCTCTTTTTATCTACAACAATCTTATATTCTTTTCCGTTATAATCAAATTGCATATTATCCACCACCTCTATTTTACAATAAATCATAAGAAAAAGAAATAGAATAAAATATCATATTATAAATCATAATAACTATAGGAGGAATAATATGGATAATAGTATAAGACATCATATAATTAATAATTTTCAAGGAGATGACTTTAACACTCTAAGAAAAGCAATAGATGAATCAGTAAAAACAAAAGAAGAAGTAAATCTTCCAGGACTGGGAGTATTTTTAGAAATTATTTGGGAAAATTCTACTCAAGAATTAAAAAATGAAATGATAGAAATAATAAGAAAAAGAGTAAAAAAAGGTTTAGATGAAAACATCTAAACCTTTTTCTCTATTATGTTCAAAATCATAATATTAATAAAATCTTCCATATATCTTTAAAAACTAAAAAAGAGAATAATTCTCTTTTTTATCTATTTTACAATTGGTTCGTAAACAGTACCAGTAAACCATACTTCTCCAGTAGCTTTATCACGAATTAAATACATATATGGTTTATCAAAAGTAACATCAATATTTTTTACAGGTACTTTAAATAAATGTTCAAAATAAGGACCTCCTGCTGCACCAAATCCTCCCATAGCAGTTGCAGCTGAAGCTTTAATACCATCATTAGAAAACTCAATATTAGCTTTATGCTTTACATCACCAATATATTGTTTTTCTCCATCACCAAGCATCTTAGTAAGATTTGCTTTATTGACATCAAAAACATCTTTAATTCCCAATTTTTGTAAATCTTCCATTAGACTTAATTCATATTCAAATTTAAAGAATGGAATAAATCCTCTAATTCTAGTAACATAACCTTCTTCAAAACTATCAATATTAACTACTTTTAACTTATTAATAATATCATTTAATTCTTTCTTATTTGTATTCTTAACAAAATCAACAAGTGGAAGAGTCTTTGGCATAATACCTATGTATTGTAAGTTCATTCCCTCATACTCTTGTAAATCTTTCGCAAATACTCTTACATTATCATCCTCATGTAGAGAAAAATCAGTTGAATTTGCACTTTTACCATAATTTTTATTCAAATCATCAATAAAATCAACAATAAACTCTTCATAAGGAGGATCATTTTTTCCATCCTCAGATTTTAACCATTCTTCATATTCAGGTTTAATAATTTCTTTTATTTTATCTTCCCCTAAATCTTTTACTATGTCATATTTATTAAAATCAGCTAAAACATGAGCTCCTTTAGTTTTTTCTTTTCCATTAAAAACATTTTTACTATCATATCTTTCATAGAATTCATCTTCAGATGAATAAGGATATTCAGTAACACTATAATATCTATCTGCATCATCTTCAAGTTTTTCATGTAAATAGGATATACCATATGTTCCACCACCAACACAAGGTATTTTATGATCAGTTGTACAGTGAATTTGATTTGTCCAATTCATATCGATTGCTAAAGCATTAACTAAATAGAAATTAGCATCTTTTACTTTAGAATCATCTACTAAGTTTTCAATTAATTTAAATGTTTTACCACTTACCCAATTATTAATAGTGCTAGCATCATTAAATTCATCATAAACAACTTCAGCACCATATTTATTTGTCAATTTAGTAGTATAATCACTTAAAATATTCTCCTTAAAAGTATTTCTAATAAACATTGCATTCGCAAAACTCATATGATCATTATTAGGATAACTCTTTGCAACATAATCACCAATAACCGCATCTAACTGTTTTTTAGTCTCACCACTTGCTCCTTCCGCAAGTATCTCAAGTGCATATTTAATAGATAATGGACTATATACTTTATTCTTTTCTTCATTTTCAAGTTTCATAAAATATAAATCAAAATCTTCTAAAGAGTTTCCTGATATACGATATTCAGACTTATATTCTTTATTATCAGTCTTAGCCTTTTCAGGTTTAACTTTATTTTGATTAAGTAGATAAAAACCTCCCAATGATAAAACACAAAGTAAAACAACTCCAACCACAACCCCAACTAATACTTTTTTCTTATTTTTACCACCAGTAGTTGAAACATTCTGTTCTGTCTGTTCTAAAACATTTTCATTTTTTATTTTCTTGTTTTCTTCCATAAACACTCTCCTTACCCTAAGGATAGCACAAAAAAAGAGATAAATCTATTTATCTCTTAATTCAGCATTATGAGTTGACACAACCTTGTCAATTATCTTATTAAAGATAACCATAACCTCTTCATCAGTTAAAGTATGGTCAACACCATTGAAAGATAATGAAAAAGCAACACTCTTCTTATTAGAATCTATTTTATCTCCTTCATAAATATCAAATACAGAAACAGTTTGTAAAGTTTTATTAGAAGCTTTTTTAATAGTATTTATAACTTCAGATACATCCAGTTTCTTATCTATTATAAATGCCATATCTTTTTCAATACTTGGATATTTAAATGCTTCCTTATATTTTAATTTAGAAGTTTTTCCATATAAACTATTTAAATTAAGTTCAAATACATAAATATCTTTCTTAGTAATATTAGGATGAACTTTTCCTACAATACCTATCTTCTTTCCATCTAATATTATATTTGCCCCTACTCCAGGATGTAGGTCACTACAATCACTTCTTATAAAACTATAACGACCATTATATCCCATATAATCTAGTAAATTTTCTAAAATACCTTTTACTACATAAAAATCAACTTTCATAGATCCTTGCCAAGTATTAGTTAAATAATTACCAGTTAATAGTCCACATATTTTAGTAATTTCATCATAGTTAGTATCATATGTTTTCGCAATTTCATAGATTGAGATATCACTAACTCCACGAGCTTTATTATACTCATATACATTCATTAAAGATGGAATAAGTGTTGTTCTTACAATACTTTTATCAAGACTCATTGGATTAGGTAAATGTACTTGACTTCTATCTTCATAAATAAACTTAGAAGCCATTTCAGGACTAACTAATGTATATGTTTTTACCTCAGTTAAACCTAAAGTACGAAGTCTTTTACTAACCATCTTACGATATTTAACATCACCAATATATTCTCCTCTTCTAACACTAACAGTTGGAACAGAAGAAACAATATTATTATAACCATATAATCTTCCAATTTCTTCCGCAATATCGTTAACATTACAATCAATATCAAGTCTACGTCTTGGAATAGTTACTGTAAATACACCATTTTTATATTTAAATGGAAAATCTAATCTATCTAATTCCTTCTTCATATCATCCTCAGATATTTTCATACCAAGAATTTGATCTACATCACTTGCTTTAAATGATAATACTTTATCTTCATGATTTTCATTATCTACTAGAATATAACCATCTAAAACTTCCGCACCAGCATATTTTTCTAGTAAATGACAAGCTCTCTTAGAAGCCATTTCTGTATATTCAAAAGATAATCCTTTTCCATATCGAATAGAAGCTTCACTAGGTAAATCTAACTTACGTGATGTATACCTAATAGATACTGGATCAAATATTGCTGATTCAATTAAAATATTTTTAGTATTTTCATCTACCTCAGTATTTTCACCACCCATAACTCCGGCAATACAAACTGATTTTTTACCATCAGTAATTACAATATCATCACTATCTAAAACTCTTGTTTTTCCATCTAAAGTAACAATTTCTTCTTTATCTTTAGCATCCCTAACAACAATTTTATCTCCTAATTTATCTTTATCAAAGAAATGAAGTGGTTGTCCAAATTCAAGCATAACATAATTAGAAATATCTACTACGTTATTAATAGGCCTCATTCCTGCTGCCAGTAATCTTTTTTTAATAAATTCAGGAGATTCTCCAATTTTTACATTACGAACTTCTCTAGCCATATAATAACTACATTTACTAGTTTTTACTTCTAACTTGAAATGATCATTTATTTTTTCTTTAATAGTTTTAAACTCAAGACTAGGTAAAGTTACTTTTCTATTTAAAATACATGCAATCTCATAAGCAAATCCAATATGGTAATAGCAGTCATTATTACGATGTTTATGAATATCTAAATCATATAAAGTATCATCCAAACCTAAATAAACAAGAGGATCTTCTCCAACAGGAGCATTATCATCTAATTCTTCTATACCTTTACTATAGTTTTCTTCAGTTTTCTCTTCTAAACCAAGTTCAAATAAAGCACAAATCATTCCACAAGATTCTACTCCACGAATCTTACTTTTTTTAATTTCAAAATCACCCGGAAGGATTGAACCAACTTTCGCAACTATTACTTTTAAGCCTTCTTTAACATTAGGAGCTCCACATACTATTTGTAATTCTTCATCACCTACATCTACCACACATATATGTAAATGATCACTATCAGGATGATCAGAAACACTTAGTATTTTACCAATTACTAAATTATCAATATGATGAGTAACAACTCCTTCAACATTAATTCCTGCTTTAGTAATTTTTAATGCAAGTTCATTAACATCTTGATCTTTAATATCAATGTAGTCTCCTACCCAATTTAAACTAATCATTATTCTTCATCCTCCCTATCAAATACTTGCGTTTCTCTTAAATCCGCATTATAGAAAGTACGAATATCATTTATATCATACTTCATCATTGCAAGTCTTTCTGCACCAAAACCAAATGCAAATCCACTCCATACCTCAGGATCATAACCACTCATACGTAATACATTAGGATGAACAACTCCAGCACCCACAACAGTTACAAATCCTGTGTGTTTACATACATTACATCCATGTCCACCACAATTAACACATGTTATATCAACTTCAACACTTGGCTCTGTAAATTGATAATAACTAGGTCTAAATCTTGTTTCTATCTTATCCCCAAATAAACGTTTAAATAAAACATCCATTGTTCCTTTTAAATCACTTAAACTAATATTCTTATCAACAAGTAATCCTTCTATTTGCATAAATTGATGTGAATGAGAAGCATCATCATCATCTCTACGATATGTTTTACCTGGACATATCATTCTAATTGGAACCTCACCTTTTCCTTTTAACATAGTACGTACTTGTACTGGTGAAGTTTGACTTCTTAAAAGTATCTCTTCTCCTTCAATATAGAAAGTATCTTGAGCATCTCTTGCAGGATGACCTTTAGGAATATTCAACATTTCAAAATTATATTTATCCTCTTCTATTTCTGGTCCATCTACTACATCATATCCCATAGATAAGAAAACTTCTTCTACTTCTTCAATAACTTTTTCCAAAATATTAGGAGCTCCTACATTAATCTTAGTAGAAGGTAAACTAATATCTATAGCTTCATTTTCTAATCTCTTATTTAATTCTATTTTTTCAATTTTCTCTTTCATAGAATCATAATAATCATTAAATATAGTTCTTAGTTCATTTACCTTCATTCCAAATTCTTTTTTATCTTCATTAGGAATATTCTTAATTTCACTATTTAACTCAGTAATTAAACCTTTTTTTCCTAAATATTTAACTTTTAAATCATTTAATACATTAATATCACTAATATCTACTAAATCCTTTTCAAAAGTCTTTCTTATTTCATCAAATCTCTTATTTTCCATAATTACCTCCTAATATATATCCATTATTTTATTTAATCTTTTTATTTTTACTAAAGAATCACTATGTTTATTTTCTTTATCATATAGAATTGACTCCATACCTAAACATCTAGGTCCTATATAATCTTTCTCTACATTATCCCCTATAAAAACACATTCTTCAACAGGATAATCTCCCATAGCCTGATAATATGCTTCTTTATGTGGTTTTAAAAGTACATCTCCAGTATAAAGATCATCTAAATAATCTATAATTCCAGATCTCATTAATCTATTTCTTTGTGTTTTCTCAAACCAATTAGTAAGACAAACAACACTATTACCTTTAGTTTTAAGATAATCAAGTACTTCAAAAACATCTTCTTCATACTTATCTTTCATAAAACCAACACACTCAATCCAACCATCAATTATATCTTCATTGAATGGTAACCCACTCTTCTTAGATAAAAAATGACTAAGTAAATCTTTTTCATATTTTATATGACTATTTTCATATTGATCTAAATACTTAGGTATATTATGGTTAAACTTAACTGCTTTATTACCAAAAACATCATAGAAGTATTCATGTTCAATACTATAATCCCCAGACAACATAGTCCCATCTAAATCAAATATAAATCTTTTTTTCATAAAATCCCCCAAAAAAAATAACCATGATATAAGGACGAATTATTCGCGGTACCACCTTATTTCATAGTTATAAACTACACACTTATATCTTTTAACGCAAGAAATACGCTTACTATTAATAAGAACTCAAAGGCGAATTCATAAGATCATTATTAAGTATTCTCACCAACCATACTCTCTCTGAAATAATAAATCAAATTACTACTCCTCATCACAGTCAATATGTAAATTATATCACTAATTAAAAGAAAGTACAAATATTATTGCTTTTTATAAGATAATACTTTCCCTTTTACATCATTATAAGAACGTTCAAGTAAATTAATATCCCTATATTGAATACCACTTATTCTACCAGGAATATCATCCATATATCTTTCAATGAAGTCTTCTCTATATTCTCTACAAGCCTGAACCATATCATGCTGTTCAAGTAATACTTTTAAGTTATTATTATTTCTATTTTTAAAAACAAATAGTAATCCATCAACTAAAATATCATTCAACTCATTAATTTCATTAAGCCCATCAAAATATTTAACTATTTTATAACACTCACTATATAAATCAGTAGAATCATCTATCTTTTTTATACAAAACTTACTAAAAGAATATATAATCTTATCACGAAAAGAAATATTATCCTCTTCTAATATAGATTTATTAGTAATTAAAAACAATTTTTCAAGCATATATTTCCATTCAGTATTATCTAGATCAATATCTTGGTCTAATTTAGTACTTATTCTTCTAAATTCAACTTGATTTATTATATATTTATAATAATCAACATTTCTTGATGAAATAAAATAGACCTTTTCATCATCAGATAATTCATCAAATATAACTTCTAAATTCATTTTTAAATTAAACAGTTAATAAATCCTGTTCCTTTCTCTTAAGTAATTCTTCTGTTTTTTTATTATAATCATTTACTAAATCTTGAATTTCTTTTTCCATACCCTTTTCAATATCTTCAGGTAAATCAGCTTTTTTAACTTCTTCTAAACCTTCATGTCTAATATTTCTAATTGATACTTTACAATCTTCACTAATAGCTTTTACTTGTTTAGCAAGTTCTTTTCTTCTTTCTTCAGTAAGCTCTGGAATAACTATTCTAATTGTTTCTCCATCATTACCAGGATTATATCCCAAATTAGATGTAAGAATTGCTTTTTCAATAGCTCCTAAAGAACTTTTATCGAAAGGCTTAATAAGCAATTGTCTAGCTTCAGGAACAGAGATTGTTGCTAACTGTTTAAGTGGAGTCATACTTCCATAATATTCAACCATAACTCCATCTAAACTAGAAGGATTAGCTCTACCAGCTCTAACAGTAGCAAATCTCTTTTCCAAATTTTCAATGGCTTTATCCATTTTATCAGTAACATCTAAAATAATCATTTCACTATCCATAAATTAATCACTCCTTATAACATTATAATATAATAAATACTAATATGTACATACATAAACAATAAGCGCAATTAAAGCAATTACTAAAAGTACAAATATAGCATATAAAATATTAATAACCCATTTAAATATCTTATCACTTAAAGAATAATTTTTCTTTTCAGTAACTTCTAAATTATTACTAACATCCTCTTCTTTATTATCCTCAAAATTAGTAATAATAACTTCATGTTTTTCCAAAACTTCTTTATCAGAATCTTTATCATATAAAGAACGTAATTCATCAACCAACTCATCATATTTAGTAGTTTCCAAATCAGATGATTCCAAAGAAGTATCATTTTCATCTAATTCATTATCACTAGCTTCAATATCTACAAAAACATCAGTATCTTCACTTATCTTATCATCATTAGATTCCTTATAATCACTAGTAATATCTTCAACTATATCATCTACTTTAGATTGTAAAGATTGCTTATCATCTTCTTCAGTAATATCATCAACTATATCTTCTTTAGAATGTAAAGGAACATCTTCTTCTCTGGTAATATCCTCTTCTAATTCTTTAGCTTTTTCATCTAAAACTTTTTCTTCTTCAAAAGAAAACTCTTCAACTTTACTAGTATCTTCTAAAGTATAATCTTTAATAATTTCATCTATAGCTTTTTCTTTTTCAATGCTTTCTTGAATACTCTTCTCTTTTTCTAAAATAACTTTAGAAACAGGTTTCTTTTTTCTAGTATACTTTCTCTTAGTATTCTTAACATTACTAGTAGAAGTCTTTTTAGACGTAGTTTTCTTATAAGTAGTTTTCTTATAATTAGTATTTTTAGTATTATACTTATTATTCTTCTTCTTTTTAGTACTAGTCTTTTTACCAGTAGAAGACTTCTTTAATTGTGCATTAATTTTCTTAATATTTTTATTAGAACTCTTAGCCACAATAACATCCCCTTATATGCGCTTATATTATAACAAAATCACAAAAATTTCAAGCATTTTTATTATGAGAAAAACAAAAACAAAAATACAAAGATAAATAAAATAAACCCTATAACCACTAATAACAATACCTCATCAAATATAGATTCATCTTCCTCTTCAGTATTTTTAGTTACTTGAACATCACTTTTAGCATCATAAGAAACCTTTTCAATATCATTTTTTATAGTATCTTCTAAACTCTCTTCTTGATGCTCTTCTACAATTTCATCAAGTTTATTAATTTTTTTAGTATCCCCATCATCATAAGCATATTTTCTATCAATAATAACTTCTTCCTTATTATCATCATATACTTCTTTTTCACAATCTAGAAGACTTTTTATCTGCTCATCAATTTTTTTATCAACATTATTTGTTCTCATAAGAATACCTCTAATTAATAGTATATCAAACTATAAAAAAAAGTGTACAATTTCTGTACACTTAAATATGTTAATTGACAACTAATTAACTGCATTCATTTGAGCTGCTACTTCTTCAGCAAAGTTTTCTTGGCGTTTTTCAATTCCTTCTCCTACAGCAAATCTAACCATAGAAATAATTTTACCACCATTATTCTTTACATAAGTTCCAACACTAACTCCTGAATCTTTAATAAAATCTTGTTCTTCTAAACAAATTTCTTTAAAGAATTTAGAAAGTCTTCCAGTAGCCATTTTATCTAAAATATCATCACTCTTAGATGCATTCTTTGGATCATTTTTAATTTCAGACTTAATCATTTCTTTTTCATGTTCTACTAAATCTGCAGGAACTCCATCACGATTAACACTAGTAGGATTCATAGCACAAGCTTGCATAGCAACATCTTTTGCTACTTCACTATTAGCACCTTCAAGTACAACAATAGTACCGATTTTACCACCAAGATGTTTATAAGTTCCAAAAACACAAGAATCTTCTTTAACAACTTTTTCAAATCTTCTAAAGCTTAACTTTTCACCAATTTTAGCAGTTAAAGCAACTAACTTATCATTAATAGTTTCTCCATTATCTGAAATATTTAAAACATCTTCACAAGTTTTAACATCATTTTTCATAATTTGATCAACTAAATAATCAACAAAACCAGTAAATTCACTGTTTTTAGCAACGAAATCAGTTTCACTATTAACTTCAACCATTACTGCTACATTACCTTCTTCTTTAATTTGGCATAATCCTTCTGCAGCAATTCTAGACTCTTTCTTAGCAGCTTTAGCAATACCCTTTTCACGTAACCAATCTATAGCTTTATCCATATTACCTTCGCATGCTTCTAAAGCCTTTTTACAATCCATCATTCCTGCCCCTGTTTTTTCTCTTAAATCTTTTACATCACTTGCTTTAAACATATTTTTCTCCTCCAAAACAATATTTATAAATAAAAGGGAAATGGAGAAAACCACTTCCTTAAAAGTTAAAACTATTTTGTTAAAGCTTCAACTAATTCAGCTTTCTTCATTGTAGAATAACCCTTAATTCCTTCTTCTTTTGCTTTTGCTTTTAAATCAGCTAATGTTAATGAACTTAAATCTTCTTCTACAACTTTCTCTTTCTTCTTTTCTACTTTAACCTCTTTTTTAACTTCTTTCTTTTCAACAACTTCAGAAGCTTTTTCTACTTTTTCTTCTTTTTCTACTTTCTCAGTTTTTTCTTCTTTCTTTACTTCTTTCTTTTCAACCTTTTCAGTAGACTCTTCTTTTTCAGGTTTCTTATCTTCTTCACTAATATAATCAATTACTTCACAACCAGTTTCTTCAGCAATTGCATTAGTAAGAACACCAATTAATAATTTAACAGAACGAACTGCATCATCATTTCCAGGTATAACATAATCAACCATATCAGGATCGCAATTAGTATCTACAACACCAAATACAGGTATTCCTAAGATACGTGCTTCCTTAATAGCAATTTCTTCTTTACGAGGGTCAACAATAACCATAGCTTGAGGCATTCTCTTCATTTCACGAATTCCTCTTAAGTTTTTGTTTAATTTATCGTATTCTTTTTTAATTTTAATTACTTCTTTTTTAGGTAATGCTTCAAAAGTACCATCAGTTTCCATTTTTTCAATTTCTTCCATTCTACGAATTCTAGAACGAATAGTTTTGAAATTAGTTAAAGTACCACCTAACCATCTTTCATTAACAAAGTACATATTAGTACGTACTGCAGATTCTTCAGCAGCTTCTTGAGCTTGTTTCTTAGTACCTACAAATAATACTTTACCTTCATTTTTAGCAATTTCTTTCATTGCTTCATAAGCTTCTTCTAATTTTTTAACAGTTTTTTGTAAATCGATAATATAAATATCATCTCTTGTAGTAAAGATGTATTCCTTCATTTTTGGATTCCATCTTCTTTTTTGATGTCCAAATTGAACACCAGCTTCTAATAAATAATTCATTGATACAACAGTCATTTTTAAATCTCCTTTTCGTTTAATCTTCTATTAGCTTCTAAAACCAATCACCTAACGGCACTAGATTAGTAAATTCACTAATATGCTTATTTTTCTAAAGCCTTAATAATTTCAGCTTTTTTCATACCAGTAACAGATATTTTCTTCTTTTGAGCAACTTTCTTTAACTCTTCTACTGTCATCTTAGCATAATCTATTTTTTCTTTAACTTCTTTTTTAACCTTTTTAACTTCTTCTTTTACTTCAGCCTTTACAGTTTCTTTTTTAGCTTTTACTGTTTTTTTAACTTCTTTAACTTCTTTTTCTACTGAAGCTTTCTTAGTAGCTAATTTGTTAATAGTTACTTCATTTGTAGAAGTTTCTTTTTCAGGTTTTACTTTACCAGCTTTTCCATCCTTAGCAACTTTAACTAATTCACTAAATGCTTTTGGATTATTAATAGCTATTTCACTTAACATCTTTCTGTTAACTAAAACACCTGCTTTATTTAATCCTTCAATAAATCTAGAATAAGAAATATCATTTAATCTACAAGCAGCATTAATTCTTGTAATCCATAATTTTCTGAAATCTCTCTTCTTTTGTTTTCTATCTCTAAAAGCATATTGTCCAGAATGCATTAATTGTTCTTTAGCTGATTTATATAATCTATGCTTACTTCCAAAATAGCCTTTAGCTTGTTTTAATACTTTATTATGACGAGCTTTTGTAACTGCCCCATTCTTTACTCTTGCCATTTATAACTCCTCCTTCAATTGATTAAATAATATTCTTTAATCTATTTTGATCTGCCTTACTTAGACTAGATCCCTTTCTACAGCTTCTATTAAAGCTTGCGCTTTTTGAACCAGTATTATGTCTACTTCCTGGTTTACCAATTTTAACGTCGTTTTTACGTTTCTTAAATACCTTTGCAGTACCTTTATGTGTTTTAATTTTTGGCATAATAATTTCCTCCTTCTATTATTTGTCTTTCTTTGGCGCTAATAACATAGTCATAGTTTTACCATCTAACTTAGGACTTTGTTCTACATCTGCATAATCTTTTACTCTGTCAGCAAAACGATTTAATACTTCACTACCCAATTCAGTGTGAGCCATTTGTCTACCCTTGAAACGAATAGTAAGTTTAATTCTATCGCCCTTTTCAAGATATTTTGTTGCATTTCTAAGTTTAGTTTCGAAATCTCCAACATCAATAACAGGTGATAAACGATACTCTTTAAGTTCAGACATGTTTTTCTTTTGCCTTTTTAAAGCTTCTTTTTGCTTTTTGTTTTTTTCATAACGGTATTTATTATAATCCATTACTTTACATACAGGCGGATTAGCATTTGGACTTATTAAAACTAAATCAAGTGCTGCATAACTAGCTAAAGTACGTGCATCTTGAATAGATTTAACTCCAACTTGTTCTCCATTAGGTCCAATTACTAATACTTGTTGAACCTTTATTTGATCATTAATCAACATGTTATTATTATCCTTTGCGATACCTAACACCTCCATAAAATAAGAAAAGCAGATATAGAAACCTATATCCACTAAAAAACCATAAATATTAATATATCTATCTCGGCCTTTTACCTATTGCCATTTCCCAAGAAAGGCTAATCAGGTGGATATAAATCTCTTTCCTTTTTTCTCGACTAGATATATTTTATGCATAAAAGACTTATTTGTCAACACTTTTTTACTAATTTGGCAAAGAAATATTATTATCCAATCCAACATCAGTAAAGGTAATTGTCATATATTCTTTTTCACCAACATTGATATCAAATTGATAGCCAGTATTATTACCAGTAAATAATACTTTTTCATATAAACCAAACGAATTAAAATTATTATCAGTATGTTCTAATTTAAAATCACCTAAATAAACAAGATTAGATAAAGAATTAACATATTTAGTAATCGGTTCATCAAAAAAAGTAATTGTATAATATGAATGTTCTTCTTCATGAACAACCGTTTCATAAACATCAAATAACTGTTTTAAATAATAAATAAATGGTTCATTATTAACACTTTTAGTAGAATAATTATTATCATTATTTTCATAATATAACTTATTAGAATAATCTAAATAATTTGAAACATTTTTGTTATCTAAAACAACATCAATCTTTTCTATATTATCAGAGTGATAAATAATTAAATGTTTTTCTTTTTTACCGCTATATAAATCCAAATATAAAGTATACTTTTCAGAGGAAAGAGAATCGATAACAGATTCTATCTCTTTTTGTAAATCATTTTTAGGTATAACACTTAAATCCTCTTTTTCCTCTTTTTTATCCGCTTTAATATTATCTTTTATAATATTATATCCTATGCATAACAAACCTAAAAAAATGGCTATTTGTATAATACATATTAATAGAACAACACGTTTTTTTTTCATTAAAATCACCCCTAATTAAATCTATATCCATAAGCACAAGTATTATGTCCCCAGCAACAAGAATTATATGTGCAATCATTCACTGTATACGAACAAGGATCCCAATAAGATGTTGTGGTTGTTATCGTCTTTCTACAACCATGACAACACTCATTACTAGAAATATATTGGTGATCACAATAGAACATATCGACACATCCGGCATAGCACTTATATCCATTATAATTAAATCCATGAGCACCAAGTGATACTATCCATATGTCATCAATAGTAGTTGTTGTATTATATTTTGTTTCCCCACGACAAGAATAAGGACTACCAGTACAACATGAACTAGCTCGACAAGTATTTTCTCCTGAATAACAACTAATATATGTTACACTTCTCCGGTTACTTCTCGTCAAGCCAGCATTGTTTACACAAGTTAATGAAACCGAACCTCCACTAACAGTAGTAGATACACGAGATTGTCTTACACCTGATTGGGGATCGGAACAATCAACATACGCTTCACGCTGATTATATCCAGTAGGTTTAACTGCACTTATTTCAGGAGCTGTTTTATCTATTTTAACTGTTTGGTTTGCAGGACATTTTTTTGAATTACCTGCATTATCATATACCGTTCCAGGGCTTTGATTTGTTAAATTAAATGACACATCAGGATAATATAGCTTATATACATTACCAGCAGAATATGTAGTTTTTATTTTATTAGAATCTGAACCACTTCCATTCTTACATCCACTAGTTGCATCTGAACAAGTACCTTTTAAAGTAATATTATTAGGTGTCCAACCACCTCCACCACTTGAAGTACAATTAGGTGCCACCGTATCAACCCATATATTCGCAGGAGTAGGATATGGAGTACAATTCATCGCAACATCACATGCCTGATATGTAATTGTTGATTTACCATTAGCTTCAATATTTCTATATGTACCAACCTTGTTTTTCTCATTAGTAGTTGCTCCAGTTGTAGTATAACGATAAGAAACTTTACTTAAATTATCAGTAGAACCACTAGGAATTGTAAATACTCTATATTTACTCCATGTCCCTGGAGAATAAGTACTTAATCCATCACTCTTATTAGGTCTTGTATCATTATTTTTCCATTTATAATATCCAATTGTTGGAGCAGTTGGTCTAGTATAATCAATATTTGCTTCTATCTTATAAACTGTTTTATTACCAGCCTTATCTTTAACAGTTAATTCACCATATCTCATACCTTCTTGAGTAAAGTATACAATCAACTTATCACTTCTGATTCCACAATTATTATGAGTCATATCAAGTCCTTGATCATAATTTTTAGAGAAACCATCAGGATTATTTACATCTACTTTTTTATAATCACCAGAACTACTACTCTTAATATTTTTCTTATTAGTTTTCCATGTTAGAGAAGATAAATGAATACCATCAGTAACTGTTATTTCATAAGCAACTCCCTTAGGAAACTTTTCATTAAACCACCCATTTTGTAAATTAGCTTTACTATTATATGCATTATAACCAACACTTACAGTAGCATGATTTGTATTATTTGATGTTTTTATTACACTATCTGCAAATAATCCATCCCCTTCTTTTCCACCATCTTTTGCTTTATAAGCCTGAATAGTTACTTTAGGAGACGTTCTATCTACAAATACTTTAACTCGACAACTATTTTCCACATAATTCATGTCACATACAGAACTATTTTGTAAATAATCATCACTGATACTTTTATTACCGGCATTATCTCTTACTTGAACATAAGCATATTCCGCTTCTTTTTGATAATCATTTGGCCAAGTCATAGCAAACTTATCACGAATACATCCACTACCTTCACCATCATTACACATCATAACAATAGTACGTTGTTCACTTGATAAACTATTTTTATTAATCCATTCGTTAACTTCTTCCCCATTTGAATCAAGCTTACAAGTAGGAGGCGTTGTATCATGATATACGCCAGATTTATCTGAAGAACCATTAGTTTCATCACCTGTACTAAATATTTGTGAAGCTACACCACCTTCAGAGTTTCTTACATTAACCTTTAAAACTAATTCAGTTGCTGTTGTAATATCAACATATTCACTTAAAGGTTTATCAATATGTAAAACTGCTTCATTATTAGCACTTAAACTTCCTGAAGAATATAGCTCCCGTTCTTCTTCATTATCTCTAACAGATATAGTAAAATTATATCCCTCAATCTTAACTTTTTTATTTTCACTACTTACTTCATCTTTTGATCCATAAATAGTAATTTTTAGTCTAGCTGAAGATACATTTTGAATAGCACCATCTTTAATAACCAAATTACTTTCATCTGAACTTGTAAATTTTGCTTCAACACGAGGTTCATTTTTTGCAGATTCACTTTCCCTCGTTTCACTACCACAATATAAATATGCAGTATATTTATAATCACTCTTAGACTTCTTTACTACTTTTACATAAGACTCTTTCATACAAGATTCGCCTTTGCCATTCTTAATATCCGATTTCAAATAATTATTACTTCTTAAAGTACTAGCACTTACTTCATTAGATTCACCTATTTCTTTAGGTAATTCACTTCTATTTTCAGCATAATAACTTTGTGCAGCCATCAATAGCATATTCTTACTATGTGAATCAGAATCTTTTTTACTACGATTTATAAGTCTAGTAACTGATACAATAGCAATTAAAGAAATAATACCAAGTATTAAAATTGCCCCTAATAGTTCAATCATTGAAAAACCTTTTTTATTATTCTTTACAAAGTTCATAACATCACTCCATCTTACATATAATAATTATAAAACAAAATAATTAAAAGAACAATAAAAAAAGAGTATAAAATACTCTATTATTTTTGAATTAGTTTTTTCTTTTTAGAACTTTTTTTAAAATTGTTAAAACCAGTAATTTTAGAACAATAAAATTGATATAAATCATCATATTTAACTACTTGATTATTATCAATTAAATAATTTCTAAATTCAATAAAACTTTTAAAGAAATTCTCAACATATTTGAAATTATCATTATAATTAGCATAAATAAAGCTATCATCATTCTTGTCAAAAGAAATTGTATATGATTCTCTATATTTTCTCTTAAATGTTGCGATATGACAATACTCTTCAGGTATTTTATAATCTTCTAAAAGAAAACCATTCATTTTTTGAATAGATTTATATAATTCTTCAGTTTTATCTTTTGGACAACAAACTAAAGAGTAATAACCATCAAGTCCTTTTTCATTTTTCAAATTAACTGGAACATAAACAGATTCCCACTCACCTTCATTATAATAAGAACATATATCCCCTGTTAATGAAGAAACATTAAAAATACTTAAACTATTTCTATCTTTCATAATATCCCCCTAAACACGACATATTATAACATAAATACTATAAAAATTCAATTGCTATTTACATATGTCAATAAAATAATCTATTATTTTTTTTGAATTCTCATCAAAATCATAACTTATTTCAGGATGCCATTGTATCCCTAATACAAATTTTTTATTCTTCATCCACATAGCTTCAATATATCCATCACTAGATTTACAACATACATCAAAATAGTCATTTGAGCTAACATGAAATCTATGAAAACTATTAACCATAATAGATTCTTTTTTAAGAATATCATATAATAAAGAATCTTTTTTAATTACTACCTCATGAGACAATAAATCATCTGATTCTTGAAAATGATTAATATCTGTACCATTAGGATAAACTTTAAAATCATCCTTGTAACAACTCATTAATTGCATTCCAAGACATATTCCAAGAGTCGGTATATCTCTTTTAATACATTCCTCAAGTAAATACTTATCAAAAGGAGTTATCTTAAATCCACCTGGAAAAATTACCCCATCTACCATATTTAGATATTTATCAATATTTTTTTTATCTTCCTCTGATAATTCATTAAATTCATTATACCTAGTATCAGAATAAAAAACATCCTGAACTTGAACAATAGGTATAATAAATCCTCCTGCTTTTTGAATCGTTCTTCTAATACGTTCCCCTAAATATAAAATAGGTCTTCCATCATTCAAATGACTATATTTCAAAGGAATACCAATAATACACATAAAACCACCTAGAATTATTATATCAAAAAAAAATATGTCCTAAACATATTTTTTATAAAATCTCAGAATCAACATTAGAAGAAATAGAACTAACTTCAGGAGTTTGAACATCTTCAGTAGTTTCTACCTCTTTTGAAGTATCATCAAAAACTTCATTACTTGTATTGGAAATATCTGATTTTATCTCATCATTTTCTTTTTCAGCAGAAGATACTTCTTGCTTATTTTGAAGCTCATCTAATTTCCTAATAGGAGATACTTTATAACTTTTCTTATTAGATAACTTAACAATAGTTGTTCTTTCAATATCCCTTAACATTTCAGCATCCATCTCTTCAATGTTTTTACCACGTATTCTAGATTCTCTAATCTCTATTTCAATCGGAGATGTTACATCATCATTAACTTTTTCAACATAAACATAAGCTTCTTTTTCATCTAAAAGTACAAATGAACAAGATTCAGTTTGTTTTAAATAACAAATAGGTTTACGTATTTCTAATTGAGCATCTACTAAATCATCAATTGTTTCAACTAGTATTACATTTTTACCATCTAATCTAGGAACACTACTACTCTTAACTAAAATAGAATCATAAGTATTTAAAATTCTTTTTACAGTAGATTCATATACTTTAACAGGATCATTTCCATATATGAAATTACCTATCCCAAATACAGCTAATACAAAAGCTACAGTAAATAAGAATATCGCATATTCCATTAGTGATTTATTTATTAAGATAACTCCAATTATAATACATAGAAGAGATAATCCTAAAAATATAATACCCTTTAAATTCTTTTTCATAAAAACACCTACCTCTTTTTAAACATCTCGCTCAACCAAATAGTTGGATATGCAATAAATGGAACTCTAAGTTTAATTACACCTTTTACATGATCTCTAGGAACTATATAATTATCAGCACCATTATTCGCATCACCCTTTGTTAAGTAAGCTTCTTTATTTTTATATGTCTGCAATTCATGAATTCTATGAACAATAGTTATTTTATCTTCCTTATATGCAATAATATCCCCAACTTTAAGCTTTGTATTCTTATTAATCTTTTTAATAATAACAGCATCGCCTCTATTTATATTAGGACTCATTGAACTAGATCCAATACCAATCATATAATGAGGGAAAAATCCAGATATTAAAGCTGCAAGTGTAACAATAACTATTGTAGTTGGTATATCTAATATACTAAATTGATAAGTTTCAAATACATGTTCAACTTTATGAGTTCTTTCATCGACCAAAGTAAAACAATGAATATAAATTAATAATGGTAATGCAATAAGTATCATTGAATTTAAATACTCACCAATATTAGGTAATATAGGAACAATAATAAAATAAGTATCCATAACCAATCTATAAATAAGTGGTACTCTATATCCAGAATGATAACATAAATAAGACATTACAAGATTCTTTATAATTACAGGCAATATAATAGTTGCAAAAAGTGAAAATACAGATGCAAGACTACTATAATCAACACTACGCGCTGTAATCATTATTTCAAAAAAAGCTAAAAGTAATGAAAATAATACTAAAAATATTTTTTTATCTCTATTTGCCCAAATAACTACATATCTTATTCCTTCAACAAATAGAATTACCATGACAGGTGCAAATAAATTATCAAACAGTGTAGTAAAAGACCTTGAATAAGCGTTTCTTAAAAATCCAATAATGAAACCAAGCCCATACATTATTAAAAAGGCAAGTCCCAAGTACAACACTACTACACGCAATAAATTTTGGCTCATATAGCCTATTTTATCTTTTCTAATTCCTAGTAAAATTATTGATAATCCAAATACAACCACTAAAAAAGAAGCTGTAATTAGACTTGAATATTTCATAAAATTACTAAAAATAAAGAATTTATAGACTAGTGTATATGCCAAAATTAAAAAACATATTAAATAATTTTTTAACATTCTTTTACTTTTAAACATAAATACCCTCTTACTTATTCTTTGTAATTTTATATGCCTACTATCTAAATAATAAACATATAAAATTACAAAGTAACTACCAAATTGGTAGCTTACTTCGTAATTATTCTTTTTAATTATGCTTGAACATAGTTCATTGAGCAAGTTAAATTTAAAGTTTCTGGTTCTTCAGGTAATTGACTAGCATCAATATCTCTCTTAAATTCAACTCTAACTTTATATTTTTTAGTAGCACCACCGTGAGCAAGAGAATCATTTACTGCAGGAGCAGTATTATCTGCATAAGTAACAGTATAATTAACATAGTTAGCTTGAGTACTACTAACTCCACTAATTGTTGGAACAGCGCCTAATTTAGCATCAATTCCCCCAGCATTTTCAACATCAACAGTAAATTCAAAGAAATCACCAGGTTGATTTAAAGTAATAGCATAAGAAATATTTAAATTATCTGCTGCTATTGTTGGAGCTGTAGTAGGAGTAACACTACCTGTAGTTGTAGCAATACTGTCAGCCTTAAATCTAACATTCCATGATGCACTATTAATAGTAGAAGTACCAGTTATGTTTAAAGTTGAACTTAAAGCTGCATAACCAACTGTAACTCCTAATAATAATAACAATAATACTAAAACACTTATACTCTTCTTTCTCTTTTTCATTATTTCCATCCTTTCTTAAGACACTTTTTTCTATCTTATAAAAAAATTATAATAAACTTATTAAACAATTGCAATAGATAAAACAACTTTTTTTGTCTAAATGTAAATAAAAAGTGTAATATAGTTATTACACTTTTATTAAAAACTAATTTTTTCTTCTATATATTTTACTACATCCTCAATTTTTAAAGTTATTTGTTCCATAGTATCACGATCACGTATTGTAACTACACCATCATTCAAAGTATTATCATCTACCGTAATACAAAAAGGTGTTCCACAAGCATCTGCTCTTCTATAGCGTTTTCCAATACTTCCACTTTCATCATAACTTGACATAAAATACTTTGAAAAATAATTATATAATTCACTAGCTTTTTCTGAATGATATTTCTTTTGTAAAGGTAAAACACATACTTTATAAGGAGCTAAATAAGGATGAAATTTCATAATTTCACGACTCTCCCCATTTTCAAGTTCTTCTTCACAGTATGAATTATCTAGAATTGCAAGTACTAATCTGTCACAACCAACAGTAGATTCAATAATATAAGGAATATACTTCTCATTTGTAACAGGGTCAAGATACATTTGAGAAACACCAGAATATTCTTGGTGTCTACTCAAATCATAATCTGTTCTATTATGAGTACCATTTATTTCTCCCCATCCAAAATTAAATTGATATTCTATATCACAAGCTTCTTTAGCATAATGAGCTAATTTTTCATGATCATGATATCTAAGTTTACTTTCAGGTATTCCTAAATCAACAAAATATTTTTTCGCATATTCTTTAAAATAAGCATATAATTCACTATCTGTACCCTCTTTACAGAAAGTTTGATATTCCATTTGTTCAAACTCAATTGTACGGAATGTAAAATTACCAGGAGTTATTTCATTACGAAATGCCTTTCCAATTTGTCCTATACTAAAAGGTAGTTTTGCACGCATTGTTCTTTGAACATTTAAAAAATTAACATACTCACCTTGAGCATTTTCTGGTCTCAAATAAACCTTATTTTTACCATCTTCGACTACTCCTCTATGAGTTTCAAACATTAAATTAAACTGTCTAATATCAGTAAAATCACATGATCCACACTTAGGGCAAGGAACTTTTTTCTCTTTTATATAATTTAACATTTCTTCTTGTGTCATACCATCAGCATGACTATTAGGATCATATTCTTCAATTAAATTATCGACACGATAACGAGATTTACAATGACGACAATCTATTAAAGGATCAGAAAAACTACCAACATGACCAGAAGCTTCCCATACTCTAGGATGCATCAATATAGCTGCATCAACCTCATAAGCATTACTTCTTTCTTGAATAAATCTTTTTCTCCAAGAATCCTTAATATTATTTTTTAACCTACTTCCTAAAGGACCATAATCCCAAGTATTCGCAAGACCTCCATATATTTCACTACCTTGAAAAATAAATCCATATTGTTTACAATAATTTACTAATTTTTCCATCGTTAACTTTTCCATAAATAATCCTCCTTAAAACAAAAAAATCTAGAATATATAAGGACGAATATTACTCCGCGGTTCCACCTTATTTATTCTAGAAGAATCATCTCAACAATATACTGCTCGAGGCTTTCCACACCCGTCATCACACTTATGTACCTAACTATAATAACTTTTTTGAATATTGTCAAGAAAAAAAACTAATTTAATCATGATAATTTTTCTGGTTCACTATAATCTTTTCCCTTTAAATCTATTAAAGCTTTCTTAAGTACTAAATTAGTTTTTAACATTCCACTTTCTTTATCCTTAATAATTTCAGTATCAACAATGTTTTCAATATTTTTAAAACCATCTATTACTTTTCCAAATGCAGCATAATTATCATCTAAGTGACTTGCTTTATCTAAGCAAATAAAGAATTGACTTCCTGCTGAATCATTATCCTGACTTCTTGCCATTGAAACAACCCATTTTTCATGTTTCAAATCATTATCAAATCCATTTTGCTTAAATTCTCCCTTAATCATATAACCAGGTCCACCAGTTCCAGTACCATCTGGATCTCCACCTTGTAAAACAAAACCAGGCATTAATCTATGAAAAGTATTATTATCATAAAAACCATTTCTTATTAAACTAATAAAATTATTAACCGTATTAGGTGCTTTATCAGGATATAATTCTATAACTACCGAACCATATTTTTCTATATATAAAGCAGCTACTGGATTATCAGTATCATAATTTAAAGATGCCTCATTACCATCAATATTATAACTAATACCAAGTAAATCTTCACTAACCTTACTATCGTCATCTTTTTTAGAAATAAAACTACTTAAAACAAATAATATAACAATTACACTTAAACCTAAAATCAATAAAGTTTTATTTTTCATTTTTTTTCATCCTTTCAATAATATCTCGAGCCGCAACAATACCAGTTGCAGCAGCAGTAACTATATTACCAGCTTTTCCCCCTCCATCGCCAACAAAATACACACTAGAATTAGCTAATTTAAATTTATTATTAGTTTCAATCTCATTAGAGAAAAACTTAATCTCTGGACCATATAATAATGTATCATCATTATTTACTCCCGGAATTATTTTATCCAATGTCTCCAACCCTTCTAAAATATTAGTAATAATACGATGTGGTAATATTAAAGCTAAATCTCCTGCTACACAATCTTTTAATGTAGGTTCAATAAATCCTTTTCTAAGACGATGCCATTCACTTCTTCTACCACTTTTTAAATCTTTCAATGATTGTATTATAGGTTTTCCATCTCCTAAAACATTCGCAATTCTTGCTATACTTTCACCATATAATCGTGTATTAGTAACAGGCTGTGTTAAATTAACTTTTGAAATAAAAGCAAAATTAGAATTATTACTCTTTATATCTTTTAAAGCATGACCATTAACACAAATAAATCCATAATAGTTTTCTTTCGCAACAAAACCACCTGGATTAGTACAGAATGTTCTAATCTCATCACCATAAGTCTTTGTCTTTATAAATATAGTTGGATCATATATAACATCAGTAATTTCTTCAAGAATTTCTTTTCTAACCTCAACTCTAACTCCTATTTCAATACTTTGTGACAAGTATGAAATACCATATTTATCAGCTAATTCTTGAACCCATTTTGCTCCTGTTCTACCAGGTGCAACTATAACATTCTTCGCAACTAAATCATTCTTTTTACCATTTTTTTCATAAGTAATAACGTTTTTATCTTCCTTAAGAGAATTAATATCTAAAACATTTGCTCGTTCAACTAATTTTACTCCCTTATTCTTTAAAAAATCGCATATTCCTTGTATATACATTGGAAGATGATCACTACCTAAATGTTTTTGTTTAATTAAAAGTAATCTAGCTCCTGCAATTGCAACTTTCTTCTTTATAACTTCTGCTTCATCTAAATTTGAAGGATACACTTTCGCATCCATACCAAAACTAGTAAATATCTCTTCTGTCTCATCAATTAGTTTATTCGCAGCAGATTCACTCATATATTTAGTCAAATCACTTTTTCCAAGTTTAGGAATAAAATTCAATTTACCATCAGAAAAAGTACCAGCTCCTCCATATCCAGCTAAAATAGAACATGGATTACAATTTTGACAAGGAATTCCATTTTTATTCATTGGACAAACTCTTTTCTTTACATCAAATCCTTTATCCAATAAAACAACTTTTAAATTTTCACATTTTGTAACTAACTCATATGCACTAAATAGTCCCGCAGGCCCAGCCCCAATTATTGCTACATCATAATTCATATTTACTCACCAAATTAATAATAACATAAAACTAACAAAAAAAATAATTACTTTACATATTTTTATGATAAAATGATTATGGTGATAATATGACACGTGAAGAACTAAATGAAGATATTCAAAAAGAAATTATAAAAGAAGAACGTCAAGCCAAAATAAAAAAAATTATTAAGATGACTTTTAAATATACTTTAATATTAATACTAGCATTAACCGCTTTCTTCTCATATAATTCATTTATCGCAACCAAAAAAATTAAAGTAAGAGAATATCGAATTAAGAATCAAAAAATACCAGATAGTTTTAATGGTACTAAAATAATTCAATTTAGTGATTTACATCTAGGAACTACTATGCAAATAAAAGACTTAAATAATTTAATTAAACTAATAAATGAAAGAAAACCAGATTTAGTAGTTTTTACTGGAGACTTAATTGAAAGTAATCACAATTTAGAATCTAAAGAACAAGAATCTTTAATCAAAAAATTAAAAAATATAACCGCAACATTAGGTAAATACGCCATATTAGGAGATGAAGATACAGAAAAAATATCTACAATATTTAATCAAAGTGATTTTACAATATTACGTGATGAATATGACTTGATCTATAAAAATAATAATGAAAGTATTTTACTACTTGGATTATCATCATCATTATCAAACAAACAAGATATAGAAAAAGCTTATAGTTATTTTAGAGAAGAAACACATAATAGTAACATTTTCACAATTTCTCTACTTCATGAACCTGACTCAGTAGATAATATTATTTCAAGTTATCACTCAGATTTGTTTTTAGCCGGTCATTCACTTAATGGAAGTGTCCGTATACCTTTTTTTAATTATTCTATAATAAAACCAAATGGTGCTAAAAAGTATTACCAAGACTATTACAAATTAAATGATTCTGAATTATATATTTCAAGTGGTTTAGGATCAAAAACAGGAATAAGATTATTCTGTAGACCATCAATTAATTTCTATCGATTAACAAACAAAAGTGCTTAGTAATTAAGCACTCTTTTTATATATTTTAATTGTATTAACTTTTTTATTTCCTAACAATATTTCAGCTTTGCCTGCATTATTATTATTTAAAGTTTCTTTATACATCTTAATTAAAACAGATACATTTTCAACTTCATCAGATTTTAATGGATAATAATAATCTTTTTTTATATAAAACCCATATAAACTATTTTTATCTAAAATTAAATATCGATTGTATTTTCTATATACTTTATTATAGATACTAGTATGATTAGAATAAATATCATTATCATATAAACTCACAACACTAACAGTCATATTATTTTTTTTAGAATAAGAAACTAAAGATTTCTTTGCCCTAGGTGTATATCCGTTTTTTCCACCTACACAATATTTATATTTGTTTAGTAAACTCATTCTGTTATACCAAATATATGTTTTTACTGATGATTTACAAGAATATTTCTTAGTAGAAATAATTTTTCTATATGTTTTATTATTATAAGCATAACGACTTAGTAAACTCATATCATAAGCAGTTGAATAATTTTTTGTTGAATCATCTAATCCATGACAATTTTCAAAAGACGTATTTTTCATACCTAATTCTTGAGCTTTTTTATTCATAAGGTAAACAAATGATTCCTCACTACCACAAAGATTAACTGCTAAAGTTATTGCGGCATCATTTCCACTTCTAAGCATTAAGCCATAAAGTAAATCAATCACTTTCATTTCTTCTCCAACACTTAAATATATATTAGTACCATACATCTTAACTACTTCTTCACCTACAACAATCTCTTTGTTTAAATCAAAGTTTTCTAAAACAACAAGACACGTCATTATTTTTGTGGTTGATGCGATAAGTCGCTTTTTATTAATATTACTACCTTCTAACACTCTACCCGAATCAATATCAACTGCGATATATTCACTAGATAAAGCATAACAGTTATTAACAAAAGAAAACAATAAAAGAAACAAAACAATTTTTTTCAAAAAAATCACCTATAATAATAATTATGAAAAAACAAAAATAATAATTACAAAAAAACTAATCAATCAAGATTAGTTTAAATCAAACTGGTTGGGAAGACGGGATTTGAACCCGCAACCCCTTGGTCCCAAACCAAGTGCTCTACCAAGTTGAGCCACTTCCCAATATATGGTGCGCCCGAAGGGATTCGAACCCCTGACCTTTTGGTTCGTAGCCAAACACTCTATCCAACTGAGCTACGAGCGCAAGGCAACTTATCAGTTTATACAAAAAAATGGTGGCTCCAGCGGGAATCGAACCAGCGACACAGGGATTTTCAGTCCCTTGCTCTACCGACTGAGCTATGAAGCCAAATGGCGGTTCCTACGGGACTCGAACCCGCGATCTTTTGCTTGACAGGCAAACTTGTTAACCAGCTGCACCAAGGAACCTATTGGTTGCGGGGAGAGGATTCGAACCTCTG
>JAFVEF010000003.1 GCA_017478105.1 Bacilli bacterium
ATGAATTTCTCTTTCTATAATGATTACAGCTATCATCTGGATAATAATAAGATCTATACCAAGAACAATGTCCTTTATCATATTTACCCCCAGAAAAAGGATACTCATCATTATAACCCTTAACATCATAAAAGTTTTCACAACTACCACATTGATTTTCAAAACTCATATTAACCCCCAAAATCACACGTATTATACCATATTTTCAAAAAATATTCAAATATTACCTAGTATATACAATTTTATTTTCCTTTATCTTCTCCACAACATCAAAATCTATTGATTTGTTTTCTTTAGAAGCATCCACTACTTTTACAATCAATCTATCACCAATATAATAATTAGAAAATCCATCTAAAGACAGTAAAGCATAATTATCCTTTGAATAATAATATTTACCTTTCATATCCTTAATACGTACTCTTCCTTCAATCATATTATCTAATTCAACGTGTAATCCTCTTTCACTTAGACCAATTATAGTTCCTACAAATTCTTCTCCAATATGCTTCTGCATATATTCAGCACACTTCATTAATAACACTTGATTTTCACATTCATCAGATAATTTTTCTCTTTTAGAAGTTTGAATACCAATTTCCGGTAAAACTCTCTCCCACATATGAATTTTCTTTGTTGATTCAACTTTATCAAAACAACAATCTTTGAGAATTCTATGTATTATTAAATCAGAATATCTTCTAATAGGAGAAGTAAAATGACAATAATTATCTTTTGCTAATCCCATATGACCAATATTTTCAGGACTATACTTTGCTCTAGACATACATCTAATTAAATTAGTAGAAAGCATTCTTGATAAATTAGGAGTATCTTTAATAAAATCTGATAATTCCTGAAAAGCAATTGGATTAATACAGCATTCTAAATAATCATACTTTTCAAAAGGCAAATTAACAGCTTCAAGTAACTTAAAAAAGTCACATAATCTTTCTTCATTAGGTTTATCATGAACTCTATGTAAACAAGGATATCCATTATTAGACAAATGTTTATCAACTACTTCATTCGCAATAATCATAAATTCTTCTATTAAATTTTCAGCTAAATCTAACTTTCTAAATGAAGTATCTATTACACCACCATTTTTACCATATACTAATTTCAATTCTGGCTTATCAAACTCAATTGAACCACTAAGTAAACGTTTTTTCTTCAAAACTAATGCAATTTTATTTAAATTTCTAAGAGAACTACTATATTGTTCATATACCGGATCATATTTTCTATTATGAAGAAGATTATTAACCTCATCATAATTCATTTTTAAACAAGATTTAATAACAGTAGGAGATATCCTATAATTAACTACATTCCCCTTAGAATCAATTTCCATAATACAAGAAACAGCTAATCTTTCAACTCCTGGATTCAAAGAACAAATTCCATTAGATAATTCATGAGGCAACATTGGAATAACTCTTCCACCCAAGTAATTACTATTGCCTCTCTTATATGCATCTCTATCAAGTGGTGATGAGGGAAGAACATAGTTACTAACATCCGCAATGTGCACACCAATTTGATAATTACCATTTTCTAGTCTTTGACAACTCAAAGCATCATCTATATCTTTAGTATCAATACCATCAATAGTAAATATCTCCCAACTAGTTAAATCTTCACGACCTATTCGATCTGAATCCAAAACAACCTGACGCATAGAAGAAGCTTGTTCCAAAGAAGCCTTACTAAATTTATCATCTATTCCACATTTAAAGGCTTCCCAAAGAATATCCTCTAAAGGATCATCTTTATGATTAAATACCCTACAAACTTCTCCAATATAATAGTTATCTTCTCTTTTTTCCTTTAAATAAACCTGAACTCTTTGTCCCTCAATACTAGTATTTGGTAAAGATATATTTAAAAATTGTAATTTTTTATCTAAAGGCTTTAAAAAATAGCTATTTCCTATAGTAATTACTTCTCCAGTAACATATTCAATATTTCTATCTAATACTTTAATTATCTTTGGTTTACCTCCAAAACCTTTTATATCAACTAAAACAATATCTCCATCAACAGCTTCTCCACTAGAACCTTTAGATATTTTATATTTTTCCTCTTTCACAATATGTTTACCATCTTTATTAGTAAAAGAATAAATAGAATTAACTACTCCATCACCATTTCTATATCCATTGAAACGTCCCATTCTAAAAGAAGTCTTTGAAAAAAGAATAAATCTATTATTTGGGGTCTTATAATAATCAAATGAACTAATTCCCTTATTTAAGACATCAATAATTTCATTAGTCTCATCATCATTTAAAAATCTTTCTTTATCAACAAAAACAAGATTATTAATTTTACTAATAATCTTATCTATATCAATAGGCTTCTTTTCCTTTTTTAATACTAAATCAACATAATACTTCATAATAATCCCCCAACACTACATTTAACTTAACATAAAAAATAATAAAAAAAAAGACTTTTAGTCTTTTTTATAATCTAAATGAGTCATTAATATTCCTATATTAATAATCCCACAAACTCCAACAAGGGAATAAACAATTCTTGTCATAAGAGTATTATCACCAAATAATAAAGCCACTAAATCAATATTTAATAAACCAATTAAACCCCAGTTAACAGCTCCAATTATTGTAATAACTAATAATGACTTTTGTAATGTTTCCATAATCAGCCTCCTATAAGTATATTAACCAATTACTATAAAATTATACAAAAAAAGACTATAAATAGTCTTTTAACCAATTCGTCTAACAGCAATAACATGTGTTCCACTACCTCTTGTCCAAGCAGCAACATCACTTGCTATAACACCTTGACGAGGATTAGTAGCATGAACCATTTGACCATTTCCTACATACAAAGCAGAATGTGTAGGAGCTCCATCATAATATCCCCAACTTAAAATATCTCCTGGTTGAGCATCTTGATAACTAACTCCAACTCCATCATATATTTGAGTAGAAGAACTTCTACTAACATTTACTCCAACTTGAGAGTAAACATATTGTACAAATCCACTACAGTCAAATCCATAAGGACCATTAGATCCTGAAATATAAGGTGCACCAACTAATGAATAAGCTATTGAAACAACATCTCCACCTTGTGGATTAACAGGAGCATTATATGTAATAGCTGTACTTGGAGAAGAATAAACTCTTCTAGGAGCAACAACCTCCAAAATAAAGCTACTACTTCCTAAGTTTCCTGTATTATCTTTAGCAACAACTTCAACAGTATGTTCACCAACATCATCTATAGTATTAGCATCATAATTAAAATTATAATACATTTTACTTTCTTCATTTATATCTTTAACATAACCAATACTTCCATCAACTCCATCAACAACAGATGAAACATTATAAGTTAAATCATAATCATCTCCAGAAGTAATTGTTACACGCTCTTCTTTTAACTCTATAACAGGAGCAACACTATCAACTACATTAACTAAAAAAGGTACATCTTTAACTACATTATCCTTTTTTACCTCAACTATAACCTCTTGTTCTCCCAATACATTTGTATCAATATTCTTCTTAATTGATACTACTTTTCCTTCAACCTTCTTGATTAAACTATTAACATCATAGTTAGCACTACCAAATTCTACACTCTTATTATCAACAGTTGTAAGTTTAATACTATTATAAACACAGTTATTATGATATACATAACAACTATATATAATTATTGACGATATCATCACTAAAACAACAACCCTAATTATCTTGCTAAGCTTCGACGACCCATCAATAGTCTTCATATCTATTCCTCCCTGAATAGGTAATATTATACCATATTTAACAATTTAAGTCAAAGATAGTACCCATTCAATAGTATTATGATAAACAAAAATTATTTTTATACAACTATCTCTTAGAAAGTTCAACAACCTTTCTCCACAATAACGGTCCAACTATACCATTTACATCAAAACCATAATCTTTCTGCAATTTTAAAACAGATTTTTCTGTTAATTCATCAAATAATCCATTAACCCTTACTCCCGGGATTGAATGATCATACTCACATATCTTATATAAAAATTTCTGTAATCTTAATACATCTTCACCAGAAGACCCCCTAGTTAAAAAATAATCAGGATATAATTCATTTATATAATCACTATAATCACCATTATATGTTTCTAATAACTTTTTATATACATTTCTAAGTACATTCCAATCAGTATAAGTAAAAACACCTGTTACAGGCAAATTATATTTTGATTGAAATGCTTTTACCATACTAATAGTATTGTTATTATAAATGGAATTAGTAGGTAACCTTGGAATATCAGGATCTAAAAAAGCAATTGCATCTAAGTAATAATGAATATATTGAACCTCTATACCAGTATCTCCATATTTTAATTCATCTTGATATAAAAAATTAGCTTCCCTCTCACTAATACCGTCTGAATACAAATCTGCAAGCTTTTTTACACTAGTGTAAACATATTTTATTTTATACCAAGTAGCTTTATCTACTATACCAGTTATTGGTAAATTAAAAATCTCTTGAAATTTTTTAACAGCATTTTCAGTTTCTTCATTATATATACCATACTTATCTTGAATAATAGGAATAGCTGGATAATTTGCCCTAATTCTTTTTAAATCTCTTTGAATAGCGATTACAGGATTACCTACATTACCTAAACCTATCGGATAACCAGGATATCCTAAAGAAACATCTCCAACAACCGCATTATATTGAATACTAATAACATTTCCATAATAATATTTTAATATTTCTAAATAGTTTTTCCCTTGATTAGCAAGTGAAACACTACCCCATTGAGAAAGTCCATTACAAGTAGTCTGTCTACCATCACAATATCTAGTAAAATATGGTTGAACCTGTCCATTTTTCACAACATAATTATTAAATATATCTTCAACAATATTACTAATATTTTCATAAGTAGAACTTCCATATTTAAAAGTCTGATCATATGCAGGAGAAGATGTAATATCAAAATTATATCCCTTACTTCGATACCATTCATTATAAATTCTATTTAATGTAAAAGAAATAATAGCGTATATATTAGCCTTTAATGCCTCAACTGGCCATGTAGGATATAACTCATTAGAAGCTACATTAGAAATATATTCAGTAAAAGAAACCGTAACATCTCTTACAGCCTCATCTGGCTTTCCCAAATGAACAGTAATATTATTAGGAACTATAGGATATCTAATAGCCATACTTTACTCCATATTAGGTACAATAATAATATTTTGTACCACACAAATCCCATTATACATTTTAACAACAAAAGACTGTTTATTATTCATTTCTACATCTTCAGATTCAACTTCATAATTAATAGCTTCAGGAACAATCAAATCATCTGAATTAGTTCTAGGTGTAGGCAATTCAATTACACTAGTCATTCCTGAAGCATCAGTAACTCCATCAAAGAATACTATTTTCATATCATGAAATAAACAACTAACCACAACATGTACATTAGAAACAGGAAGTGCTTCATTAGCCGCAAAAGCTCTTATTTTTAATCGACCTATCCCAGGATTTAAATTTTTAAATTCCAGAAAATCATTTGTATTTTTAAAAGACTCATCAAAATAATTAACTATTTTCATACATCACCTCATAATAATAACCTTTGACCAATACTTAAAGTATTACTAGTCAAATTATTTTTTCTCTTTAGATAATCTACACTAATTCCAAACTTTTTAGCTATAGAATAAAGACTGTCTCCTCTTTGTACCGTATAATAATCCAAATCATTACTTGGTATTAGTAATTCTTGACCAATACTTAAAGTATTATTTTTTAAATTATTAACTCTTTTAATATCATCAACACTAACTCCATACCTTCTAGAAATTGTATATAAACTATCTCCCTTTTGTACTATATATGTTTTATAGTTACTAATAGAATCATTATAATCTTCACCAAAACACTCTAATACCTCACCTTCACCAGATCTAATCCTAAGTATCTGCCCTACACTTAAATTACTATTTTTCAAATTATTATCTTGAATTATAGTATCAGCACTAACACCATATTTTTTCGCAATTGAATATAGAGTATCTCCTTTCTTAACAGTATAAGAAATATAATTAGGAACAACCATATCATCAGGTTTTGTATAAACCTCAGGAATTCTAAGTACTTGCCCAACTATCAAACTATTACTAGTCAAATAATTAAGTTTTTTTATTTCATCGACACTAGTTCCATATAATTTAGCAATTGCATATAAACTATCACCTTTTTTTACTGTATACATAAACATATTATCGGGATTTAATCCAGATTTACTAGGTATTATTAGTTTTTGACCAACTTTTAAACTATTTGCATTAACATTATTTAAAGAAGCTAGTTCAGTAACTGAAACACCATATTGATTACTAATACCATATAAAGTATCTCCTGCCTTTACAATATATGTATTATTCATTTATACACCTCATATTATTATATGTATAACTATCTAATAGAATACAAAAAGAACAAAAACCATAATAGATTTTTGTTCTTTATAATTTTTAAAAACCTTTATCTAACCAAATATATTCTATAGCAATACTTAAATAATAATAAAAAAGGTACATAGATTAATAATTCAGGATAACGAAAATTACTACTAAAGAATATAAAATATATAAGTAATCCCTCAACTCCAAGACAAAAAAGATTAAAATACAGAGATTTCTTAGGTGTTAAATATAATGAATATAATTCTAATAACGCTAAAGATGCAAGAGATATTAAAATAACAATCATTGCAAATTGCTCTAAAGGTGTAGTAGTACTAGAAAACAAAGAAAAATCCTTCATTACAATAAATATAGACACTAACGCAATTATTAAAAGAACTATTTCAATCATATTTATATATGCATAATAATCATTTTTATTTATTTCTTTTTTATTTTTGCTCATTTTAAATTATTCCTTTCTAATTCAAAATCATTTTCTGTTAATGGATTTACTTCTACTAATTCTTTTCTACCTGCATCATAAACAATTTCTACATCTTCATTCCTATATGGATTATAATGACTAACAGCTACAGATATTCCAACATCTGCAAGTGGATTACTAATCTTATCATAAACATCACTACTTATCTTAGCAATTAAAGGATTTGCTTTACCATTAATCATATTTGGTATAGAAGTATCAAAAACATAATAATCAGAATTATTCTTAACTAAGTTATAACTATGAACTTCTTTATTACCATTTTTTATAATACTAGAAGATTTATAATAACTTTCAATTCCTAAAGAAGTTAAAAGGTTTTGCGCAAGAGCTGCTCTTTCTACACACATACCAGCTCCACTACCCTTAAGATTTGATATTTTATTATCATTATTATAATAATCTACATCATCATAATCCTTATAATAACTACCTCTTTTATCAATGTTACTAATTCCTCCAAAATATTCATCAACAGTTTCGATAATAACTCCAGATAATTCTAAAAAATCAATATCATCAAACTTACTAATCTTTGATTTTAATAATTGATAAGCATCTTCAATATCACCAATTCTAGTCTCAATAATAGCAAATCCATTTTCTATACCTATTAATTCATTAGAAAAAGAACCATTAAACGAAGATAGACTGCCACCATATCTTGCCCCATGAACAAAATTTGCTCCTATTGTTTTTTCTTCCATTGGTAGTGATCCAAACTTAACTTTATTACCATCAACAATAATTTTTGTTCCATCATTTTTTAAATATTCCATAATCATTCATCCTCTTTATCATAATCAGCTAAAAAGCTTTTATATATTCCATCCTTTTTAGTTCCAATTACACAATTTAAATTAACATTATCCAATGCTTTATAAATATTATAATCGACATTTTCATTATTTTCTTTTAATTTCTTAATTAATTTCTTAATTTCTAATCTCTTACTGTCAACAAGTTCATTCTTATTATCTTCAGTAAACTTACATGCACAATTTAAAAAAGTTAATTTATTATACTTACTCCAAGCAATAATATCCTCTTCATGAATTAAATACATTGGTCTAATGAGCTCTAACCCCTTGAAGTTTTCACTATGAAGTTTAGGCATCATCGTTTTAACCTCAGCTCCATAAAACATAGATAACAAAGTAGTTTCAATAACATCATCAAAATGATGTCCCAAAGCTATCTTATTACAGCCCAATTCTTGCGCCTTATTATATAAACAACCTCTTCGCATTCTTGCACATAAATAACAAGGACTTCTATCTACTTTATCAACTATATCAAAAATATCACTATCAAACATTTCTAAATCAATATTTAAATCTTTCGCATTTTTTAAAATCAATTCTTTATTTTTCTCATTATAACCAGGATTCATACAAACATAATAAGCATCAAAATTAACTTTACCATGCTTCTTTATTTCCTCAATACACTTCGCAAGTAAAAATGAATCCTTCCCCCCACTTATACAAACCATTATCTTATCATTCTCTTTTATAAGTTCAAACTCAATAACAGCCTTTACAAATTTACTCCATATATCTTTCCTAAATTTTTTAATAATACTTCTTTCAACTTCTTTATACTTCTCCATATAATCACCAATCAAATAATTTTATACATCTTAAATAGAAATATTTGTATTAAAACATCACTAATAGTAATTTAATAAATACAAATATTCACAATACACATATATTTTATAATTAATTAAAAAAAAAGAAAACCTTATCTTTTCTTTTTCTGTTTCTTATTATCCTCACTAAATAAATACCATACAAATAAAGATCCAACAAAGTTTCCTAATATAGCCAATAATAATGACCAATGAAATGTTCTAGCAACTCCCAAAGTAATAACATTCGCAACACAATGTTGGAATCCACAAAATATAAATAAAGGTATTCCATAAATAATACCAAGAGAAGTTCCTTTTTTATACATATAAACTGCTATATACATAATGCATCCACATAAAATAGATTTTACAAAGAAAGGAAATTCTAAATTCCAACTAGCAACTTTATTAGTAGCAGCTAAAACAACATCACTATCACAATAAGAATATAAATAGCCAAATAAATAACCAGCCAACATATTAACTATTAAAATAATAAATAAATCCATATATGGAATCTTATCACTGAATAAAAATCCACATTTACCAGTAAATAAATTAGCTCCCATATAGCAAACACCTAATAATCCAAATGCAAATATAATAGGGCCTATAGGATTACCTATTTTTAATAGCGCATAATTTCCGAGTGAAATAAGTAAACTTGCCGCAATACTTTTTCGAATCAATTCATATCTATTCATATATCCACCTCATATTAATTGTACATAAATAAACAAAAAAAAGAAATATAAAAATAATATTTCCGTCAATTCTTTAGAAAGTGAAATATTCCTAAATCGAATAATTTCATAAATTATAATAATAGCAAGTTATGTAAGCTTGAAAAAAACACCTTCATTGAATATTATTATCAGTTAATTGTTGAAAATTATTTGAAGTTACAACAGATCTTCCCAATTCATTTTCAATTTCTTTTTTTGCAGTTTTTAGCACATTACCAGCTTTGCTCATATCATCTTTCAACTCTTTTAAACCATAGCTATCATTATTTTGATGAAATTCAACAGCAGTTGCCTCTCCAAGATTAGTTAAAGCCAATTCTATATTCGACATGGAATCTCTTAAATTTTTTGATTCGTGAATGCCTTTTATTTTTTTATACTCTTTTGCACTAATACCAAATCCGGAATTATATATTTCATTCGTTAATATTGCATAATCTTTACCTAGTAGAGCCCCTCGACTCTTCCATTCATCTGTTAAATTATGCCTAGTAATTATACCTCTTTCTCTTTGCTCAATCCATGATTTAGAATATCCTTTTTTTTCATATAACAACTTCATTCTATTCATCGCAAGTTCAGGATTATTTATTTCCTCTATTCGTTCATTTCCAACCATAGCGAGCCATCTTCTAAAAGGTTCTGCTTTGCGAGATGGAATAGATTGAATTATTCTTAGTATTCCTTCAGTATCAGCACAATTAATATTCTGTTTTCCACCTTTTGTATCCATACGAAGGGTATGTACAATTTGTACCCACCCTTGCCCTAACAATTTGTCTCTTTTTCTTAACTTATTTATATATTGCTTTGGATCTTTTGAATCCGTTAGAGCATAAACAACATCCTCTACACTAAAATACCATTTATTATCTTTCCAAGTTTTTCTAATTTCTTTTTCTTCAAAAAGTGCTAATGTATTATCCATAATAGAAACCCTCCTAAATTTAATATATAATACATAAGTTCGAATGTCAACAATCAAAAAAGCGTTATCATTTAACGCCACTAAAAACCTCTAATTCTTTCGATATGATTTTCTACTAGAACGAATTTAAGCCCTACATAGACTTTGTTCGTATAAATTTCATCTGGTGCCGAAAGTAAGAATTGAACTTACCGCTGATCCTTACCAAGGACCTGTTTTACCACTAAACTATATCGGCATATATGGTGGAGCTGAGGAGAATCGAACTCCTGTCCAAAAATAGAGCTACATAAACCTCTACAAGCTTAGTTAACTAATTATTCTCATATATTTTCCAAGTAGTTAACGACCAAGAAAATATACCAGTCTAAATATTCTTTCTATCTACTAGACAATAGATAGCTATAACCTATTAAAATGAACCTCTAAATAAACTCTAGGTAAAGCTTATAAAGAAGCGCTGTCCTTTATTATTATATTAGGCAAAAGCTACTGCTTGGTTTGCACCAAATAAAGTAGCTACAGCATTTTTTACTTTTTCAGCATTTATTTTTTTGTGTCTCTAACGTGGACTCCCGACTTGCCATCTATGCTCAACTATTCCTGTCGAAACCAAAACAGCCCCATACATGTATACATATTATAACATAAAAAAAAGAAATAATAAAGAGCTCTAATAGTTTTTAAGTTTCTTCTTTACTTCTCTTTCAATATCTCTATTCTTAATTGTTTCTCTTTTATCAAAGTTCTTTTTACCTCGACATACTCCCAATAGAATTTTAAACTTACTTCCTTTGAAATAACCTTTTAATGGTATTAATGTTAAACCATTAAGTTCTATTTCTTGACTAATTTTCTTTATTTCCTTTTTATTTAATAAAAGCTTTCTACTCCTATTAGTATCATGATTAAATATATTACCTTCCTTATATTCACCAATATACATATTTAATAAAAAAACTTCTCCGTTTTTTACAATACCATAGCAATCTTTTATATTACAATTACCATTACGAATAGATTTAATCTCAGTACCAGTTAAAACAACTCCAGCTTCATACTGATCTTCTATAAAATAATCAAAATTAGCCTTTCTATTTATAATTTCCATAATAATACCCCCTTAGGCAGATATTCCCCATAACAATTCAGGATATCTTGAACTTACAATAGCCTTATATTTTTCATAATATGTATTATAATTACGCAACAAATCATCACTTAATTGTGAATAAGGATAAACCTTAAAATTACGTTTTCTATTATAATATGATTTTGTATATATCAAATCAGCAGTTGGTTCTTCTAAAGTTACAGTAACTGTATCATCAACATCCACAAACTTCTTTATTGTAACAACCATTTCTAAACCAGTTAATCTCTCAGTACCTTCTTGATCAGAAATAAAATTACCTAAAGAATAAATTACTAAAGTCTTTCCTTCATTTATAAATTCAACAGGTTCAACTACGTGTGGATGTGCACCTATTATCAATTGCACACCAAGAGATGACAAATAATTTGCTATTCGTGTTTGATCATCATCAACTCCTAAAGAGTATTCTGTCCCCCAATGCATAGCAACTATAATGATATCAGCTTTATCTCTAACTTTTTCGATATCAGCCGCTGCCTTTTCATCAGAATAAACATTATTTAAATATTCTTTACCAACAGGTGTTTCTAATCCATTAGTCCAAGTTGTATAAGATAAAAAAGCATATTTTATACCATTTTTTTCATATATCTGACTAGTCTCAGCTTCTCTTTCCTCAAAAGAAGTCCATTGTCCAGAATAAACAACTTTATCCTTATGTTGTTTCCAATAATTAACAGAATTTATAACTCCTTGCTCATTTTTATCCATAGTATGATTTGTCGCAAGTGATACTAAATTAAAACCTGCATCAATAAAGGCATCCCCTACTTCATAAGGAGAATTAAATCGTGGATAATTTGAAAGACCCAATTCAACTCCACCTAAAATTGTTTCTTGATTATAATAAACTAAATCATATTTAGAAGATATAGGTTTTATAAGTTCAAGCATAGGTTTAAAGTCATAGCCACCATCAGCAGTCTTAGCATCTTGATATAGAGTACTATGTATCAAAGCATCCCCAACCATATATAATTTAGCAACATAAGTTTTAGGTTCTTTAACAACTTTCTCTTCTTCTTGTTCCTTTTCTTTACCTTTTTCTTTATCATTTAAAGAATCATAGTACTCATAACTAAATACTCCAAGAACAATCAATAAAAGAAATAATAAAATAATTCTTCCTGTCTTTTTCAATTTAATTCTTTTTTTTGCCATACTACACCTTCTTTATTATTTCAAAGTCAATCGTTTTCTCCTCTTTTGAAGCTCTTACAACTTTAACAACAACTCTTTCTCCAATAGAATATTTTACATGAGATTTTTCTCCTGTCAATGTCATATGTTCTTCATCATAATGGAAAAAGTCAGGCATATCACGAATTGGTACCAATCCTTCAATCAAGTTATCTAATTCAACAAACATTCCAAAACTAGTTACAGAAGATATCATTCCTTCAAACTCTTCCCCAATATGACCTTCCATATATTGAGCCATTTTCATATCTTCAACTTCTCTTTCACAATCAATACTAGCACGTTCTTTTTCTGAAGAATGCTCAGCTATATAAACAAGTTTTTCCTCCCATTTACGAATAGTAGGCATATCTATCTTCTTATCAAACAAATACGTTCTAAGTAATCTATGAACAGTAGTATCTGGATATCTTCTAATAGGAGAAGTAAAATGAGTATAGCATTTACTTGCTAAACCATAATGTCCCAAGTTTTCTGGTCTATAAACTGCTTTTTGCATACATCTAAGTAATAATGAAGCTAACATCTTATATTCTTTCTTATCTTTTAGTTGATTCAATATATTTTGAATTGTTTTTGGTTTTAAATCCTTAACATTTCCATTAAGAGTATACCCCAAACTACTTACAAAACCTAAAAAGCTTCTAATTTTTTCTTCTTTAGGATATTCATGAATACGATAAATAAAAGGTAAATTCATAAAATAAATATGAGATGCTACACATTCATTAGCCGCAATCATAAAATCTTCTATTAGCTTTTCTCCTGTACCTCTATCTCTTAAAACAACTTCAGTAGGAACACAATTTTCATCTACTAATATTTTAGCTTCATCAACATCAAAATCTATATAACCACGTCTATCTCTAGCCTTACGAAGAATATCGGCAAGTTCACTCATTAATTTCAAATCCTCAACATAATCTTCATATCCTAAAGCAACTTCACCTTTCTCTAAAATCCCATTAACTTTTTTATACCTCATTTGTATCCTAGATTTTATTACACTAGGAAATATTTTATAATCTAATTGTCTACCTTCACTATCAAAATCCATAACACAAGAAATAGCTAATCTATCAACATTTGGATTCAAAGAACAAATTCCATTAGATAATTCATGTGGTAACATAGGAATAACCCTATCAACAAGATAAACACTAGTACCTCTCTCCATTGCATCTGCATCTAATGCCGTTCCTTCTTTAACATAATAACTAACATCTGCAATATGAACACCTAGTTGATAATTACCATTTTTCAATTTTTTTATTGAAATAGCATCATCAATATCTTTTGTATCATCACCATCAATAGTAAATATTACTTCATCTCTTAAATCAGTTCTTCCCTTTAATTCAAAATCCCTTACTTCCATAGGCATAGAAGCAACTTCTTTTTTTACTATATCAGAAAATTCAACCTCAATATTATATTTATATATAATTGATAATATATCTACTCCAGGATCATTCACGTGACCAATTATTTCAGTAACTTCACCTTCATATTTATTATCCCCAAGCTTCTTACCTAATTTCAAAACAACCTTATGCCCATCAACAGCATTTAAACTTTTTTCCTTAGGAACAATAATATCAAGTTTAATCTTAGATTCATCTAAATCAACATGACCAATACCTTTCTTATCAAAAGTAATAAGTCCAATATAACTTTTCACTTTTCTTTCAACAATCCTTAGAACTCTTCCCTCTAGTCTTCCTAATTGCATCTTACTAATTATTTCAACTAAAACAACATCATCATGAATTGCTCCATTCATATTATCTTGTGAAATATAAATGTCATCATCCATGTTATCTACTTCTACAAAACCATATCCCTTTTTATTAACTCTCATTATACCTTTTCTTAAATGACTTTTTTCAAGTAACAAATACTTATTCTTATTAGAACAATAGATAATAACTTCTTCTTCTAATTTTCTTAATTCCTCATTTAACTTAGTCAATTCAGAGGCATCATGGATATCTAATTTTTCCTGTAATTCATAAATATCAATCGCTTTATCAGAATTACTCAAAACATTTAATATATCATCTCTCATTAGTATCACCCTCATCTTTATTATACATTATATTTATATTTTTTCAAAAAAAAAGGACTAAGTCCTTAAATAAACATTGAAACTAAACAAATTATAAAGAAAGCAGCACCTAATAACATAGTAATACGAGTAATTATTAACTCAGAACCACGTTCTTTTCTATTAGCAAACAATTCACTTTGTCCACCTGAAATTATTTGTGCTCCACCTTCTGCTTTAGCACTTTGTAATAACACAATAATTATTAACAATATTGAAATAACTAATAATAAAGTTTTCATCGTATCCCCTCCGACAACATTTATATATTATCATAAATACTTAACTATTGCAACAAAAATCTAATATTGAATACCCCATATAACATGATGTTTTGCATCTTTTCCACAACAAACACATTTAGTATCAATAGGCTCTTCATCTACAATACATCTAGATTTACAACCTCTTATTTCTTTTACTTTTAACTCACAAGCCTCATCACCACACCACATTGCATGAATAAATCCTGGTTGCTTATTTAATATTCTTTCCATATCTTCCATATTATGGGCTTCAAAAGTTAATTTATTTTGTCTTTCTAAAGCTCTATTATACATATCTTTTTGTATTGTTTCCAATAAATCTTTAATATAATCGACAGTTAACTCTTCCTTTTTTATATTTATCTTTTCCCTAGTATCACGTCTAGCAACAGTAATAGTATTATTAGCTAAATCTCTAGCACCAACTTCTACTCTGATAGGTATTCCATTAACTTCTGCCTCTGCAAACTTAAATCCAGGTGATTTATTTGAATTATCTACATATGATACAACATCTTTATCATTTAACTCTTTATTAAATGAATTACACAATTCTAATACTGCATCATCATTTCCTATTGGAACTATTACAACTTGCTTAGGAGCTATTCTTGGAGGAAGTACTAAACCATAATCATCAGCATGAACCATAATAATAGCAGCTATTGCCCTAGTAGTTTTTCCCCAAGTAGTATAATAAGCATACTCTTCCTTATTATCTTTATTAGTAAATTTAACATCATATGCCTTACTAAATTTTTGGCCAAAATAATGACTTGTACCATCTTGTAAACAAACACCATTGTACATTAAATCTTCATTAGTAAGAGTCCATTCAGCACCCGCAAATTTTTCTTTTTCAGTTTTCTTACCAGTAATAGAAGGAATAGCTAGAATCTCATGATTAAACCACTTATAAACCTCAATCATTCTTGAAGTCTCTTCTATTGCCTCCTCATCAGTAGCATGTACAGTATGTCCCTCTTGCCATAAAAACTCTCTACTTCTCAAGAAAGGTCTAGTTTCTTTTTCATATCTAAAAACATTACACCATTGATTATATAATTTTGGTAAATCTTTATATGAAGTAATATGTTTTTTATAATAATCACAAAAAACAGTTTCAGAAGTAGATCTAATCGCAAATCTCTCATCTAATTTCTTTTCTCCAACTTCAGTAACCCATACTAATTCTGGAGCAAATCCTTCAATAAGTTCCTTTTCCTGATTAAACAATTTTTCTGGTATAAGCAAAGGCATTTGAACATTAACATGTCCTAATTCCTTAAATTTTTTATCCATAATTGATTGAATTTTTTCCCATATAGCATAACCATTAGGTTCAATTGCAATACAACCCTTTACAGAAGTATAATCAGCAAGTTTTGCCGCCCTAACAACATCAGTATACCATTTTGCAAAATCCACATCTCTACTAGTAATAGCATTATTTTTCATATTTACCTCCAAAAAAAGATGATACCAAAGGAGTGCATAAGCACGGTACCATCCTTACTTTTTCTTTTTTGATAACGGAATTCTCCGGAATATTTCTCAAGAAAGGTAGGAATATAACTAGATTATTATTAAGTTCACACTATCCTTAACTCACTAAAAATAAGAGCTAATTATATTATGGTCTTTCCACAGATTTATGATTATATTATAATCTATTTTCACAAATTGTCAAATTCTTACTTAGAAAGTTCTTCCTCAATTCTCATTAATTGATTATATTTACATACTCTATCAGTTCTAGACATAGAACCAGTCTTTATTTGACCTAAATTAAGACCAACAGCTAAGTCAGCAATAGTAGTATCTTCTGTCTCACCTGATCTATGTGAAATAATAGTTTTATATCCATTTTTACGAGCTAATTCAATAGTTTCTAATGTCTCAGTAATAGTACCAATTTGATTAACTTTTAACAAAATAGCATTTCCAGCATGTTTATCAATACCCATTTGTAGACATTTCTTATTAGTAACAAACAAATCATCACCAACAAGTTGTATTTTATCTCCAAGTTTTTCAGTAATCTTAGTAAATCCTTCCCAATCATTTTCATCTACTGGATCTTCAATTGAAATAATAGGATATTTAGAAACCAACTCCTCATAAAAACTAATTAATTCATCCGTTGTTAGTGATCTTCCTTCACCTGTTAAAACATATTTACCATCTTCATAAAATTCAGAAGCAGCAACATCTATAGCTAAACAAACATCAACTCCAGGTTCATAGCCAGCTCTTTTAATAGCTTCCATAATTAATTCAAATCCTTCAGTATTAGAATCTAAATTAGGTGCAAAACCACCTTCATCACCTACTCCAGTAGCTAAACCTTTTTCATTAAGAACTTTTTTTAAATTATGAAACACTTCAGCTCCAACTCTAACCCTTTCTTTTATAGTATCTCTTTGTGGAATAATCATAAACTCTTGAAAGTCTAATTTATTATCAGCATGTGCTCCACCATTCAATATATTCATCATAGGAACAGGTAAAACATCACCATCACCAATATATTTATATAATGGTAATCCTTTTTCTAAAGCAGTTGCTTTCATAGCCGCCATTGATATTCCAAGAATAGCATTAGCCCCAAATTTAGATTTAGTTTCAGTACCATCTAAATTAATCATTGCATAGTCTAACTCTTTTTGATTAGCTGCATCCATTCCGACAACTAATTCTTTAAGAGGTCCATTTACATTAGAAACTGCCTTTAAAACTCCTTTTCCCATATAACGATCTCCACCATCACGAAGTTCTAATGCTTCCCTTTCACCAGTAGAAGCACCACTAGGAACAGCAGCCCTACCAACAATTCCATTTTCTAAAACAACATCAACCTCAACAGTTGGATTACCTCTTGAATCTAATATTTCTCTACCTTTAACATCTATTATTTTCATATTAACCTCCTCTAATATAATTATAACATTATTTCATAATAAAAAAAAATAATTGACTCAAAAACAAGTAAATTATAATAAATATAATGTAATGATTATTGTTATAAACAACTATATTATGATATAATATAGAAAATAGGAAGTGAGATAATGAGAATTGTAAAACTTAGTTCTTCACAATTTGATAGATTTACCACAACTCATCGTTATAGAAACTTTTATCAAACATCAATGTATGCTAATGTAATGAGAAAATTTGGATACGATTCTCAATATTTAGGTATAACTGATGATAATAATGTCTTAATAGGAGCATCACTAATAATATATAAAGAAGTATTTATGAAAAATAAAATAGCCTATGCCCCTAGAGGAATACTATACAATTATGAAAACCCAGAAGACGTAAAATTACTAGCAAACACCCTTAAAAAAAGTTTTGGTAATGAAGGATTCATGTTATTAAGAATGGACCCATATATACCAATCACAATAAGAGATTTTGAAGGAAATATTATTAACTTTAATAATAAAACTGACCAACTAATAGAAAATCTTGAAAAATCAGGCTTTAAATATAAAGGAAGAAATTTATTCTTTGAAACAGAAAAACCTCGTTGGGAATCAATAGTAGTATTAAAAAGAGATTTAAGAGAAATATCATCAAAAATAGATAAAAGAGTTAGAAATAAAATTAATAAAGCTATGAATAGTGGGATAACTATAGTTAAAGACAATAACAATAATGTTAATAAACTATATACATTTATTCAAAAGAAAGAAAAAAAACCACTATCATACTATAAAGAAATTTGTAATCAATTTAGTAGTGATGTGGAAATATACTATGCTCTTCTAAATACAGAAGAATTCTTAATAAATACCAGAAGAAATCTTGAAAAAGAAGAAGAATATAACGATACATTAAAACAAAGATTACAAGACGTATCAATAACTGAAAAAGATAAAACACCATATTTAAATAAAAAAATGGAATCTGATAGACTATTAACTGTATATAAAGAAAATCTTGAAAAATCAACAGAATTATTAAAAAGTAATCCTGAAGGAATTGTCATTGCAGGCGCAATGGTTATTAAATACGATAATAGTGCCTATATATTTGTAGAAGGATTAGATGATAAATATGGATATCTTAATGCCAATTATCTTCTAAAATGGCAACTAATTAAAGATTTTAATGAAAGAGGCTTCAAATACATTAATTTAAATGCCATAGTTGGAGAATTTGAAGAAAAAAATAAATATAGTGGACTAAATGAAGCCAAATTAGGTTTTAATTCTACAGTAACAGAATATATTGGAGAATTTGATATAATCTTAAATAGCTTTAGCTATAATCTATATAAAAAATTTAATAGGAAATAAAAAAAGAATCGATTTAATCGATTCTTTTATTTTATTATTCAACGATTTCAGTTACGCTTCCTGCACCAACTGTACGTCCACCTTCACGAATAGAGAATTGAGTTCCTTGCTCTAAAGCGATTGAGTGAATTAATTCAACAGTCATATCGATATTATCTCCAGGCATTACCATTTCAGTACCTTCTGGTAAAGTAATTACACCAGTAACATCAGTAGTTCTGAAATAGAATTGAGGACGATAGTTGTTGAAGAATGGAGTATGACGTCCACCTTCTTCTTTACTTAAGATATATACAGTAGCTTTAAATTTATGATGAGGAGTAACACTTCCTGGTTTAGCAAGAACTTGTCCTCTTTCAACTTCTTCACGAGCAATACCACGTAATAATACTCCGGCATTATCTCCAGCTTCTGCATAATCTAATTGTTTTCTAAACATTTCGATACCAGTAACAACTGTTTTCTTAGTTGGTTTAATTCCAACGATTTCAACTTCATCATTTAATTTTAATTGTCCACGTTCAACACGTCCTTTTACAACAGTTCCACGTCCTGAAATAGTGAAAACGTCTTCAATACTCATTAAGAATGGTTTTTCAGTATCTATTACTGGATATGGGATATATTCATCATCAGCAGCCATTAAGTC
>JAFVEF010000023.1 GCA_017478105.1 Bacilli bacterium
ATATAACCATTTTTATCAATTCGACCTGTTGGAATTAAATCTTTTTCATTTGGGCAAATATAAATATCATTATATTCATCATAGATAAATTCATACTTTTTGAACTTTCCTTCTCTATATCCTTTTCTAGTATATGGCATAGCTGGAATCATATCTAAATCAATAATAGTTTTACTAATGTGAGGTGTTAAGTAAGCTGCATCTCCGACAAAATACTTAATTTTAGAAGCATCATAATTATTAATTAAATTATCAAATGAATCATAAAAGGAAACAGAATCATGAACATTACTTCCGTTTGTATCTACGGTTAATATGTAATTATTATTATCACATATTACACTTGTATTATATCCAAACATTTTCTCCTTATCGCTTTTATATAACATTCCTGCATCTTTATCAGTATCACTTACTATTATTTCTTTTTCTCCTGTAACTTCATTTGTATCTACTTCTTCATTACATTTTATAATTTTTTCTACTTCCTCAAAATATTCTTCTTCACTTAAATCTTCATCATGTAATCCCTTTAAAGCAATTTCTAAATCTAATTCCTTTTGATATTTTTTTATTTCTATATCGATTGTTTCTTTATGATTTTTCTTTTTATTGGCATATGCTTTTGTATGAGTAGAATCGATATATACAGCGGTCATATCTAAACAATTCCACTCAATCAATAACTCTTTTACTTTATCAAACACAGTATTAAGTAAGTCTTTTTCCAACTTACAAAACTTTCTTCTATAGTTTTGAGAATAGGTGGAATGATCAGGAACATCTTCACAAAGCTCATATCCAATAAACCATCTATATAAAATATTATATTGAAGAGATTCATAAGTTTTTCTTAAACTGTCTTCATTAAAAAGGAACTTTAGCATATGAATCTTGATTAAAACTACAGGATCTATACTTTTTCTACCAAGTTTAGAATATAGTTTTTCTACTTCATCATATATAAAGTTCCAGTCAAAATGTTTTTCAATAACTCTCAAAAAATGATTTTCAGGAATCATCTCTTCAATATTTATAAATTCATTGGAAAACTGTCTATTTAATCTTTTAGTCATTGCCATATTTATCACTTACTTTCTTATGTTATCCATAATAATTATATCATTTTTCCAATAAAAAAGTAAGGTCTGTAAGCTTATAAATTTGGATAACATAAGCAACCTTACAACTTAATTATAAAACAATTTTAAAAAAATAAAAAGACTATTAACAAAATTTCTTTTGTCAACAGTCTGAGAAGTTTAAGTTATTAAACTTCCTTTAACTACATTAGAATTACTTGATTTTGTTGCAATAATATTATCTATACTTGTTACGGCACTAGAATAATTAACTGTTATTTCACTACCAGAAATAATTGCCGCATTATAAAATGAACCACTGTAAATATCAGGTTTTGTATAAATGTTTAGTGTAGCACTTCCAGCTCTACAATCATTAAACATCCCACCAATTTTATCAGCATAAATATTAAAGATTCCTATATTATTCCATGTAGTTGCTTCTTGTCCAGCATGCGAAAACATTGCACCCATATCTGTTACATTTGATGTGTCCCAATTTGATAAATCGCCTATACTCCATGTTGTTGCACTTGCTCCAGCATGAGAAAACATATACTGCATATTTTCTACATCTGAGACATCCCAATTTGATAAATCTCCTATACTCCATGACAAAGCATTTCTGCCACAACTAGCGAACATAAAATACATACTTGTCACATGGGATGTATCAAAGTTTGATACATCCATATTAAAACTATTTGCTAAACGGCCTGTTAAAAAAAACATTTGAGACATATCATTTGTCTTAGAGGTATTTAATAAATTTAAATTATTAATTTTTTCAACTCCTCTTAATTGATAAAATAGATAAGAGCTATTTGTATTAGCATATAAAGAACCGTCTCCTTGGATATACAAATCATACTTGGTAATATCATCTTTATTCTGAACAATATATGCCATTACATTTCCATTTTGATCTACACCAATATCCCACGATTCAATTACATTATTCGGTGGGTTTATTTGTGTTCCTATATTTATTATTTTTATATTATCTCTATAAGTATCAGATTTTATATCAGAATTAGTCGTCTCCATATACTGTTTTATAGTAGGCCTTTCTAAGACAACTGCATTACTATCACTTTGGACATATGTTACTGAAAATGATAAGTTTAGTGTTTGTGGAGATGATGGTATATCTGTTGAACTGATATCTTTTTTATAACCTACATGAACTTTATATTTTTCTGATGAACTTGCTTCAAGTAAATGATTTGGAGCTATATCTACTCCATCTTCATATGTTACCTTATATTCAAAATAATTAGGTAAAGTAGTTATTTCTACATTATTTAATTTATTAGATACTACTGATATCATTCCATCAATCGTTCCAGCGTTTACTGCATCAACTGTAAACTCATAGTATTCTCCTGGGATAGTAAAAGTTACTGAGTAGTTTACTGTTGTTTTTGCTGTATCGATTGTTGGAGTTGTCGCAGACACACTACCTGTCTTTACTTGGACATTCTCCCAATGTATATTCCATGTTGGGTTATTGATATTACTTGTCCCAATTATATTTAAATTAGTACTTAATACAGCGTATCCTACAGATACTAATAGTAATAATATTATTACTAATAAGTAGTTTAATTTTCCCTTATTATTTTTCATTCTACTCACCTATTATAAGTTTATAATAACTGGTATTTTTAGTCAATTAAAAATAGTATAGAGACTATACTATTTATAAAAATTATGAAGATCTGTATTATCTTTGTTTTTATTTTCTTTTTCTTCTTGTTCTAATATTTCTATATCTTTGTCATTTTTTATTTTTTCTTCTTTTTTCTCTTCTTCTTTCTTTGGACCTGGATCTTTATAACTTCTTCTTATATCTTTACTATCTACATTTCTAAATCTATTTGTAAATAAGAATAAATATAGTAAATAGCAGACTAATAATAATATACCGTAACCTACTATTTGTACAAATAATGAAGCTTTTTGATCTAATCTATCATTTTTATTTCTTGTGATATCTTCAATAGTTTGCCCTTTATAATCATCATTAGATTCTCCTCTACAAGTATGATTATCACCTATTAAAGATATATAACTTATTTCATTTATATCTTTAGTATACTTATGAACATAAATTATGAAACTCTTTTCTTCTTTTGCAATCAAAGTATTTATGCCAAGTAAAGGATTTTCTTCGTTCTTAGAACAATAGTATATAGTACCAATATTTTTCTTTTCTTCATTAAATAAAGCTATTGAAAAAGATAATGGTTTTTCATCATTAGTTAAATTTTTTATTCCTTTAAATGTAATAGCTCCGTTATTATAGTAAAAGTCTTTATAACTAAAATTATCTGTTACTATTGTAGTTTCGATGTTTTTAGGTATTAATTCATTTAAACTATAGTTAGCAGCGTTACTATTAATTGGATTTAATAATATAGTTAATAATAATATTAGTAGTAGTTTTTTCATTTTTTCAACTCCTTTAATTTATTAATTGCTTCTTTAATATTTTTTACTGGAATTAGTTTTATTTTATAGTTATTCTTTTTTATATAGTTTTGGGCCTGTTTATAGTTTGTACCTGCTGGTACTAAGAAAACATCTGTTTTTTCTTTTACAGCACCTAGTATTTTATGTTCTACTCCTCCAATTTCACCTATTGTTCCATCTTCTTCGATTGTTCCAGTTCCAGCAATAGTTAAACCGTTTGTTATATCTTCTTTTATTAGTTGGTTATATATTTCTAAGGTAGTTATTAATCCTCCTGATGGACCAGATTCACTGTTTTTAAATTTTATTTTTACTTTAGGATTAGTTTCATAAGTATTTAAATATTTTAAGAGTACTCCTAGGACAATTGTATCATTTTTTTTATGTAGTTTTACTTCTATTTCTTTTTCTTTATTTTTCCTTTTTACTAATACTTTTACTGTATCATTTTCAGTTTTAGTTTGAAAATAATTTCTATACTCTTCAACGGTTTTATAAGAATTACCATCAACACTTAATATTTCATCTTGAACTTTTAACGGACTATTATAGTCATCAATTACACTAATTACATATAATTTTCTACTAGCTTGTTTTAGTTCTTTATCGGCTAGAGAATATGCCCAATATGTAGCATTTGAATTAGCAGCTTTTAAATCTAAATCACTTCTGAATTGTATATCTTCTAAACTTTCTTTTTCATTATATTTATAAGAAGATGCTGGATCTCTTTCCCATGTTGGAACTATATAGCTTAATAAATAAGTTAGAGGAGTTCCTTGAAGCTCTGTTACATAACTTATGTTAAATGATCCTTTAGACTTATATTTATCTTCCACCTTTATTCTTGATGATACATCACTTATTCCACCACCTACAATAATATAATAATTTATTGGTATGGTGCATATAATGAACAGAAGAATTAATAATAAGATAAATCTATATTCTTCTATAATCATTTTTTTAATATTAGTAATAATATCTTTCATCTTATCACCTAAAATAATTATAACAAATAAAAGGAAAAATATGAAAAAAACTTATAAAAGTGTATTTATACTTGTCAACTTAATAATAATTTTTATTATTTATTTAATTAATTCTAGCTTAGTAATTAATAGTTTTATTGACTATTCTATTTTATTTTTAACTAAGTTATTTCCTGTTAGTTTTATATTTTATATTTTAGCAGGATTAATGATGGATTATGGTATAGTTAATTATTTTTCAATGATATTTAAGAATAGTTCAACTTATTTTTATGTTTTATTATTAAGCATTTTTAGTGGTTTTCCTAGTGGTAGTAAATATACTAAAGATTTACTTGATAAAAAAATTATTAAAAAAAGTGATGGAGAGAAAATAATCCAATTTAGTCATTTTCCTAATCCAATGTTTGTCTTAGGAAGTGTTAGTGTTGTTTTAGGTAAAGAGTTATCTATTATAGTTTTAATTTCTATTATATTATCTAATTTTATTATTTTTTTATTTATGAAAAAAGATAATTCTTCTTACATAGATAATAATGATTATAATGGAGATTTTTCATATTTACTAAGTGAAGAAATTAAAAAGTCTTTTAATATATTATTACTTATTTATGGTACTTCATTATTTTTTTATTTATTATCAGCTTTTATTGTGAAATATATTACTTTACCTATTCCAATATTTGTATTTATAAATGGTATGTTTGATTTAACTAAAGGAGTATTTTCTAGTAGTATGATAGATAACTATCTAATTAGAAGTTATTTTATTCTTTTTTTTATTTCTTTTGGGGGATTATCAATTCATATGCAAGTAAAAAGTATCCTTGCGGATACTTCGATTTCTTATAAATATTTTCTTATTGGAAGAGTTTTAGGTACTATTATTAGTTTTATTATATTTAGTCTAATCATTTATTGTTGCGATTATTTTAGTTTCTTTACAATTACCTAATATATCACAGGCTTTAAATGTCAGTTCTCTATTTCCAGATTGTGAAAAAGTGTTAGCAGCAACAAATTTCTTTGGAGATGAGTTTTCTATTTTATATAAAACAATACTTGATGAAATGTCTTTATATTGACCGGTTGCGGATGTTTTCCATTTAATAGAATTGGTATCAATACCTGAGCCAAACCCAGAGCCACTTCTTGCTTGATTAACACTTTCTGATATATTTATTAAATCAACGGCTGCTACATACCATAATACTTGATTCTTTTTTAGTTGAGTTGAACCTGAATATACTAAATCATTGGGTACAGTGTTATTAGCAATATTTTTATAAAACTTTCCACTTATACAATCTATTCCTCGATCATCTGCTGCTATTGCAGCACTACACGAAGCTTCTGTAAGCTGATTATAGTCTTTTAGTGCAACGGCAAGCTTTGGTGGTGTTGTATCTCTCTTTAATTCTGCAGTACTGCAAGTTGCAACCGTGTCTCCGTTTCTAACAGTTGTAGTAAATGATATTTTTGGGGTGTCTTGCGTATAAGAAAAACTTCCTTCTGAATCTGAATACTTTTCCCCTTTAGAATCTTTTGTTTCAATTGATGTATAGTTTCCATTTACAGTTACTTCTAAATCAATATTTGATGTATACCAACCATCTTTTTTTGTTCCTTTTGGAGTAATAGTACATGATAAAGTAGATGGTGATGGATCTGGTGTTGGATTAACCGGAGTTGAGATTTTAAATAAAGGATCTTCATTATTATTACTAGATATAACATAGTTTAGAGGAGCTACAATACTTATAGCATAACGAGTAGATAATTCTGGATGATAAAAACCAATATAAATAGTAAGAACTTGATCTTTTTCAACATTTAAATAGACATTATTTATACTTAAATCTTTAATCGTTAAACAACCTGATCCACCAGTACAATTCTTTCTCTTTCCCGAACTATCAACATGAAATTCACCAAGATCAGGGATTGGATATTCAATTTCTTCCCCTACTTTTCCATATTTAATCATAAATTTATCACTTGTGTTTTTCTCCCCACCTAAATGGTAGATAGAATAACCTAATTGTTGAATTATAATTAGTCTTCTTTTTGTTCCATCTCTTAGTGTTACCTCTAATGTGTATGTTGGTGTTTCATCAGTTTGTTTGGGGGTAGTAATTTTAGCACTTGTTATTCCTATTTTAATAAAGTCATCTTGAATTTGTTTTGTTAAAATATTTTTATATGAATATATTTCTTCTTTATACTGTTCTATTATTCTTCTTTCATTAAATGCTGATACTGTTGTATACATAGAAGTAGCAATTATAACAACTAATAAAAAACAAATTATTACTTCGATGGTAGTTATACCTTTATTATTTAATTTTTTCATTGTCTATCTACCTCCATCGTTGCGTAAGAATAATAATTATTATTATCCCTCGTATGTTTAAAGGAAGCTATTACACGATAATTAGCTCCATTTACTGATGGTGTTTTATAATCAGGAAGCGTTAAGATATATTCTTGTAGACCACTTCTAAAAACACTTTTTTCTGCTAATCCATTACATTTATCTATAACATTAGTATCGGTCGAACCATCTTCACACCTAGTTATAAACTTATTTTGACAAGCATTATTATATGGAAAACAGTTTTCACGTGGATTTGAAAGATTAGCTCTAACAGTATCTTTAAAATACTTAATATCAGCATTGTTTTGTGAAGCTTCTTGATTACCAATTCGATATCTAGTTATAAAAATATTACAATTGTTTCCTTTATTAGTACAGTCTTCTACTTGTAGGCTTTCTACTAATCTTTTACACATATCTACTTTATCTGAATCTTTAATATCACTACAATTAAATCTTACGTAGCCATAATTATTAAAATTATTTTTTTGTTCTGCACTATCTATTGAATATGATGGGTCTTCAATTAGTTTCTTTATCCAAAATATTGCATACTTGCCATCAACATCATCATAACTTTCTCTTTTTTCGTATTCACCTACTAAAGGATAAAAATTAGCGTAAAGCATTGTAAATATATACATTAGAAAAACAGTTACAACCAGTGTTTCTGCAAGTACAAAACCCTTATTATTATTTTTAATCATTTTATAATCCTTTCTTGCTATTATTATAAATTTATTATATAATAATATTTAGTAAAATACCATAGAAAGTAGACAAAGGGGTTGAAATGATGGTCCAGTTTGATGTAAAACGTGTCCAAAAAGGGACTGAGAGTTTCATGGTGTCATTTGATTTTACCAAAACACCTGTTACACAAATAGCCGATTATATAATTATTTCTGCTTCAAAGCATAACGCAAGTGATATCCATTTCGATCCTAGAGAAGATGGAATGATGGTTCGCTTCCGTATAGATGGTGATTGTCAAGATTATACTTATGTACCTAAAGCTTATGAAAGAAATTTAACTACTCGTTTAAAATTACTTGCAAATATGAATATTACTGAGTCAAGATTACCACAAGATGGTGCTATCAAAGGAATGTTTGGTGACAAATACTTAGATATGCGTGTTTCGGCATTACCATTAAATGAGGGTGAAAAAATAGTTATTCGTATTCTTGATTATTCAAGAAGTTTACAAGGAATTGAAACATTAGGATTTCATCCTGCTAATTTAGATAAAGTAAAAAGAATGATGGGTATTCCTAATGGAATTATTCTAACCACTGGAGCTACTGGTTCTGGTAAATCTACTACAACTTATTCTATCTTACAAGGTCTTAATAAACCAGAGACTAATATTATTACTGTTGAAGACCCAATAGAAATGAATATTGAAGGTATTAATCAAGTTCAAGTAAATGCTGAAATTGGAATGACATTTGCAGCCGCTTTACGTTCTATTTTACGTCAAGACCCAAATATTATTCTAATTGGAGAGATTCGTGATTCTGAAACTGCACAAATTGCGGTTAGAGCTTCAATTACTGGACACTTAGTTTTATCCACAATCCACACTAATAATGCATTAGCTACTGTTGAACGTTTACTTGATATGGATGTTGAAAGATATTTATTATCTACTGCCCTATCAGGAATAATTTCTCAAAGACTTGCAAAGATGTTATGTCCTGATTGTAGATATCAAAGAGAAACTACTAAATATGAGAAAAAAGTATTTAAAAAATATATGAATATGGATGTTGCTCATGTATGGGATGCTAATCCTAAAGGATGTGAGCATTGTCGTAGAGGATATCGTGGTCGTATTGCGATACATGAAGTATTAGAAATTGATGATGATATTCGTACTGCATTGAGTAATGAAAAGTTAGAAAAGAAAGATCTGGCAAAAATGGTATATTCTGAAAATACTATTACTATGTTACAAGATGCATTAATAAAATGTTTGGAAGGAAAAACTTCATTTGAAGAGGTATATCGTAATATCGAGATTGAAAATGAAGATGATGATAATTATGAACATGAAATGGCTACTGAAATAAGAGAGTCTATTCCTGTTGAAGAAGAAGTAGAAAGTTCTGATGATTTACTAGATGTTAGTGTCAAAAAAGATGATAAAGATAGTGTTAAAGCTTTAGTTAGTGGTCCTGCATTTACTGCTAAGGATTTTGAGGATCCTGAACCTACCAATAATCAAGCTCAAGTACAAAATACTAATCAACAAACACAGACACAAACTCAACAAGTTGGTGTTCAGCCTCAGCCTCAAGTACAACCCCAGCAACAAGTACTTCCTCAAACACAGGTTCAACAAGTTCCTGTTCAAGCTGCCATTAAAACACAATTACCTAATGGTGTAATTCCAAAATTACAAACTAATAATCAAAATGCTGTTAATGCAAATCAAGTCAATGTTGGTGCAAGTTATACACAAAAACCAGTTGTAACGCAAGTTCAAGCAAATCCAAACTTACCAACTACACCATTAAATCCAAGCATATAAAAAAGTATCATTAACTTGAAGTTGTAAGATAAATGTAGACATAAAAAAGGTGTCTACATTTTTTGTTATAATAGAATAAAGGAGATGATTATATGCCAAGTGGTAGACCAAATGGTGGAAAAAATAAATGTTGGACTAAAGAAGAAAAAGAAAAAATAGTTTTATATCATTTAAACAATAGTATTGGTATGGATAAATGTGCTAAACATTTTGGAATATCACGATGTCAAATGTTTAAGTGGGTA
>JAFVEF010000024.1 GCA_017478105.1 Bacilli bacterium
ATGGTCAACAATCCTCCCTTGCGAACGCGTAGTTCTGGCAGACACACGTTGACCAATTATTCTAACTACATAATAATTAAAAAGAGCGTAATAATCAATCCAAATTAATGAATTAACTATTACACTCATATGGTACCAGGTAGACACTCAACAACTAAATGTTCCTAAAAATAACGTAACATATATGTTTACATATGTCAATCGAACAAGTAAAGTAACTATATACAAAAAAAGCAAATAAATTATTTGCTTTTTATTATTTATTTTATAAAGAAATTAACTAATTTATCTACATCAATATCTTTATTCAAAGAATTTAAATATTCTTTTATTTCATCAATCATATTATTATCATAATCATTAGTCTTAACTAGCTTTTCTAATACATTCTCAAGACCCAATTCATAGTTTAAATAACTATCTACTATTTTAAAATGATCTTCTTCTACTCCATAACATAAATAATATTTAGAGTATCTATTATCTGATTTAAAATCTTCACTCTTTAGTACCAATTCTAATCTATAAAATGGCTTTTTAATCCCTTGTAACATACCACTAAGAATAGTATATACTTCTTCTCCTAATACATCTAATTCCCTACTAAATACATTTAAAATATTAAGTCTTTCAATTAACTCTAATACAATAAGTTTTCCCCCTATTACTCCATAAGTATAATTACCAACTGTTTCTATAAATTCAATATCTGAAACATCTAATTTAGTATTTAAAACATCCTTAGAAAATAATGCCTTATAATCACTAATATCTATATCAAAACTACCATTGTATTTAAAAGAATCAAATGATGAATCAAATTCCCCTAATAACTTTTTACATAATTCACTCACAATATTAGGAGCATGTTCAAATAAAGTCACAATTATATCAAAAAATACTACATAGTTTTTATCAATATATCTAGTAAATAAATATTTATTATTAACTCCACCAACATTAGTATTAATCTCAATATAATAAGAAGAAATATCTTTATTACGACAATCTAAATCATATTTATTATCCTTTTGAAAAGTATTAATACAATCCATTATATAATTAACAGTCTCTACAAAAATAAATTGGTAACAGAAATACTCTTCAATATTTTTTATATTATCTACTCCATCTAATGGTACAAATAGCACTTTAAATTTCTTTATCTTTTCATTATATACAATTGCGAAATAAAAATTACTCTTATCATAGTCTTTAATATATAAATCTAGTATAACTGATTCTTTTCTTTTCTTTAAAGCCTTCAATATCTTATCAACATATTCCATATTATTCTCCTTTCATTATAGTATTTACTAGTTATAAAGAATTATTCATAATACTATTTTATCAAGAAAAATATCTATTTACTAGTACTTTCTATGGATATCTTCTTTTCCATTAAAACATTCTGTAGTACTTTTATATTACTAAATACTGTAAAATTAATTATTTTTGTATTAAATCCTTCTTTTTCAAGTATCATTCCATAGTTAGAATATTCCGGAACATTTAATGAAGTAAAAGATAAAGACTTAGGTGCCGGTAACACTATATTATCAATTATTCCACTATCATCACTTAATCCATCAAAAAATAAAACATTATACTCACCTATATCTTTATAAATCCTAACTCTAACACCTTCTACTGGTAATAATCCATTAGTAGTAGTTATTCCTACCTTTAAAAATCCTTTATCAGGATTTTTTTTCATAAAATCATTATATATATCTAATGATTTAAATTCATCAAAAGTAATAAAATCCATATAATCACTCCTAAAAAATAATATGAATTAAAACTATTATTAGACCAATCAATTACTTTATTGTATAATAATATTGAGGTAAGAATATGGAACTAAGTTTTAATAATTTAAAATTTGATTATAATTCTAAAGTAATAATAACTTATTTATTAATATGTTTAATTGCTTGGTTTTTAAACACTATTACTAGAGGAAAAACTAATAAATTACTATTTGAATCATACAGATCTTCTCCATTAAATCCTCTAACTTATATAAGATTATTTACTCATTGCATTGGTCATAAAGATTTTGATCATTTAGTTAGTAACTTCTTATATATATTATTAGTAGGACCTATGATAGAAGAAAAATATGGAAGTATAAATACGCTAATATTATTATTACTGACAAGTTTAGTTATAGCTCTATTTAATATTATATTTACAAATTACCGAATACTTGGAGCCAGTGGTAATGTCTATATGTTAATAGTATTAAGTTCATTTTCCAATATATCTGAAGGGAAAATTCCAATTACTGTTTTACTAATACTAATTTTCTATATAATTGGCGAAATTAAAAATAGTATTTTAGAAGGAAATAAAAAAATATATCATGATGGCCATCTTCTAGGAGCTTTATGTGGATTAGTATTTGGAATATTATTTTTAAAATATCCTAATTGGACAGATATATTTACTAATTTATTTATAAAATAAAGTTTTTTATGATAAAATATAAGAAATGAGGAGTGATTAACTTGAAAAAAACAATTCTAACAGGACTAAGACCTACTGGTAATTTACATTTAGGACATTACTTTGGTGCATGTAAAAACTGGCTTAATCTTCAAGATGATTATAACTTTTATTTAGAAATTGCTGATGTTCAAGCACTAACAGATAATTTTAATAATCCTGAAAAAGTAAGAGAAAATGTTTACGAAATAACAAAAGATTTATTAGCTTTAGGAATAGATCCCAATAAAGTAAATATCTTTATTCAATCACAAATAAAAGAAATAGCTGAATTAACTATTTTTTATAGTAATTTAGTAACAGTATCAAGACTACAAAGAAATCCTACTGTTAAAACAGAAATTGCCCAAAAAAAAGAATTATTTGGTAATAATGGAGAATCAATTACTTATGGATTCTTAGGATATCCAGTATCACAAGCAGCTGATATAACTTGTTTTGAAGGAGAACTAGTTCCAGTTGGAGAAGATCAACTTCCTCTTCTAGAACAATGTCGTGAAATTGTTAGAAAATTTAATTCAATATATGGAAATACATTAATAGAACCAGAACAATTACTTAGTAATTCTCCACGTGTAAAAGGATTAGATGGTAATGATAAGATGGGAAAAAGCTTAGGTAATGCGATTTATATTATTGATGATGAAGAAACAATTAAAAATAAAATTATGTCCGCAGTAACTGATCCAAATAAAATAAAAAAAGATGACAAAGCCAATCCAGAAATATGTATGGTATATTACTATCACAAATTAGTTAATAATGAAGATAATATAAATAAAGTATGTAGTGAATGTAAAAAAGGAGAACGTGGTTGTGTTCAATGTAAAAAAGAACTTATAGAAGCAATGAACAATTTCCTAAAACCTATTCAAGAGAGAAGAAAACAATTTGAAGATAACAAAGTAGTAGAAGAAATATTAGATAAAGGAACTAAAAATGCTCAACTAAAAGCTAAAGAAACAATATCTAAAGTAAAAGAAGCTATGAAAATAAACTATTAGAATGATTAAAAATCATTCTTTTTTTTATTAACAAAAAATAAAATTAATCCAATAAAAAATAATAAACATTCTCCTCTCGTAATAATAAAACATAAATAATCATAAAAAGAATAACCAAAAGTAATTAGATTCAAATATATTAAAAGAAAAGACAAACCAAATACCATCATAAAATAACTTATTAAATAGAGAATAATTCTTTTAAACATATTAAATATTATGAAAAAGATAAAAGAACTATTCAAGCTCTTTTATCTTTTCATTACTTATATTATCTAATTCAACTTTATTAATACTTTCAAATTTCCTACTAATCTTATCAGTAGTAATAGATACATTTTCAACATCTCTATTAACCATCTGAATACTTTTAGAAAGTTTATCCCAACGTTCCCTATATCTGGCAAATTCTAATCCTAGTTTATTTAATTCTTCATGAATAATTGATGTATATTTATCTCTTTCAATATTCTTAATAATCATCTGAATTACCGTTAAAGTTGATATTAAAGTAGTAGGACTAGTAATCCATACTCTTTTTTTATAAGCATAACTAATTATATCAGCATGATATGCATTAATTTCTGCAAATATAGCTTCAGCAGGTAAAAATAATATTGCTTGTTCTGATGTTTCTCCAGGAATTATATATTTAGAACTAATCGCATCAATATGATGCTTCATATCTTGTTTAAATAATCTTTCATATTGTTTTCTCTCTTCTAAACCTAATTTTCTATCTACCATCATTTGATAATTTTCTAAAGGGAATTTTGAATCAATACAAATAGCTCCTAAAGGAAGTGGTGCAAACAAAATAGAATCACAAATAGTTCCATTACTAAGAGGATATTGTAATCTATATATAGAATCATTTTTCTCACCAAATACACTAACTAAAATATTCTTTAAATTAACTTCACCAAATATTCCTCTTGTCTTCTTATCAGTTAATACAGATTGTAAACTAACAATATCAACTGATAAATCTTCTATCTTCTTTTGAGCTTCATCAATCTTAGATAATCTCTCTACTACATTCATAAAAGTTTTATTAGTTTTTTCAAAATTCTGATCAAGTCTTTCATTAACTTTTTCATTTATAAGTATTAATCTTTTCTCAACACCTTCATTAAGTTTATTAAAATCATCATTCATATTTCTACTTAAATCAGTTTTAAAATCTCCTATTTCTTTCATCATAGAAACTTCTAAATTAGAAATTCTATCAGTAATATGAGCTTCATTTATATTTTTCATTAAACTAACTACTACTAAAACAATTAAAATAACAAGTAAAATAATTATAACAATATCAATCATCTTAACACTCCTATTCTATTCCCATATTATAAGAAACAAACTTAGATAAAACATATGCAAGAACTAAAGCTACACCAATAAAAATAAGTGAATAAATATCAGTAACACTATGAATTAAACTCTTACCAATATAAGCCCAAAATGAAGTTGAAAATACTTTTCCAATCAATAATGCAAAAAAATATTTATCTTTATTAACATGAGAAATTCCACATATAATATTTATTAAATACGAAGGTGTAAATGGTAAAGTAATAAGTAAAACTAATTGTGAAAAAGTAATAGAATTAAATCTAGTAATAGCCTTATTAATCTTAGAAAAAGTACTCTTATTTAAATATTTATTTAAATATTTTTTTTCTAAAAAATAAAAAAATAAATAACATAAATAACTACCAATACATGTAGCAAGCCAAGATACTAGTAATCCGGTAAAAAAGCCAAAAGCATTTATATTTAAAGTAATAAATACACATAAAGGTAAAACAGGAATAAAACATTCAATTAGAACTATAAAAAAACCAAATACTATTCCTAAATCAGCAATATAATTAGTACTTATATCTACTATAGTTTTAACAATATCCATCATATCACCTTCTACTATACTAATTATAGTATAATTCTATCTTTCTAACAAGTAATTATTATAACCACCATTTATATTAACACATCTAAATCCTAAACTATTTAAATAATAAACTAATCTTTTACTACGATTTCCAAAATCACAATAGATATAATAAGTATTATCTTTATCTAAATATTGTGAAGGATTATTAGTAAGATTATATTCATCAATATGAATACTACCAGGAATATGATTATTATTATATTTACTAATATTCCTAATATCTATTATTATGGGATTATTTAACTTCAACAACTTTTTTATATCAATAGAATACATATATTCACCTCCATAATAATTAATGAAAAAAAAAGAATCTATCATATAATAGATTCCCAATTATTTAATTATATATGGATCTTCTGGAATACCAGTTCCACTTTCATATATTGTTCTACTATCAAGTCGAATAACAGGTCTAACAGAAAAGACAGAATAAGCCTTCTTTAAATCAACATCACCATTATTTCTAACCATGAAAACTGAATAAGTATCACTACTACTTCCAGTCATTAACCAGAAATTAGCTTTATTAACTAAATAATTATAGTTTTTACAACTCTTAGTACTTGGCCCTTTACAATTAGAATCAGTACTTGCATTTAGATAATCAGATAAAGTTAATAATCCAACTTTTTGTCCTTTAAACTGCTTAGAACACTCAATTCTATTATCAACAGATTCAGTAGTTAAATCTCTTTTTCCAACACATAAATCAAAACTAGTTAAATGTTCTTTAACATCTAATGAAACCAACAATTCACTATCATGTATATTCTCAACTAAATAAGATTTATCAAGAAACTCTTTTACACGACTATTTTCATAATCATTTATACCAAATTCACTTGAAACAGTTTGATTATATCTATCATCCCAAGAACTAGTATAATTTACACTTCTTTCTAATACTAATTCAACAGAATTATCAGAATCAATTTTAACTACTCTCCAGATACGTTCATCTAATTTAACATAGTTATTAACAACTTCTCCACGGAATGAATAACTACCATTTTTAGAATATAAACCATATCCTGATGTAACAGGAGGATTATCTTTAATTATTCTTTCATATAAAAATTCTGTTTTATATAAATCCCCACAATCTAAATAAGGCCTATAAATATAAGTATCATTTTCATTCTCAACTTGAACACTACCAGTACATGAATCTGATTTTGTATAAGAAGATAATTCTTTCATTTTTCCATTTTCTGCCAAAGTAGAAGCATCCACTTCTACAACACCACCACTATTCTTAGGTAATGAATCAGCGTTATCTTTAAAATAAGAAACAGCTGCTTTTTTTAAAATATTTTCAACTTCTTCATAAGAATATTGCTTAATAGCTCTAAATAGGTATGATGATAAGAATATTATCAAAAACAACACAAATATTCCCATCAAAATAACAATAAATAATCTAAGTATTCTACTTTTTCCACGAGGTTGATTAGATAAATACTCATCATCATCGTCATCATCTGTTTCTAATTCAACTACATTTTCATCAATAATTGTACTTTCAGGTTCTTCTTTTACCCCTTCATCTTTTACTTCATCTTTCTCATCCATAATAATACTCCTTTCTAATTATCAAAAAAATCATCAAAGAAATCATCTTCATCTTCACCTTCAGAATCCAAATCATTTTTCTGATTATTCTTTTCCTCTTTTACTTCATGAATACTATTAATACTATTTATATCAGATTCTTTTTCTTCTACTTTTATGTCAGATTGAAGATTATTTTGAACATTCTTTTCTTTTTCACGTCTTTCTTCTTCCTCAATCTCAGCAATTTTAGCATCAATCTTTTTAACTAATTCATCTATGTCAAAATCAACATCATCATCGTCATCATCAATATCAACTTCTTTAGGAGCAGAAGTAATTACACCCCTACTAACATTAGAAAAAGGTCTATCTATTCTATTCTCATCAACTTCATTATTAACTGCATGAATATTAGGAATTGTAGGTCTACTAATAACTTCTTTTTCTTCATGTTCTAAAGGTCTATCCATTACAGGAGCAAAAGGATTTCCTGCATTTCTAGCAGTTTGTAATTCCCTAGGTAAAGATGAAAAAGGATTAAATCCCCCTGGAGCTTGCATACCAGAATCATCTTGTTCATTCATCATTTCCAATAATTTTTTCTTCTTTTGAGCTTTAACAAATTCCTTTATATCAAATGTGTGAACAACCTCTTTCTTTCTAATAGGATATTTAGCTTTAGGATATTCTTTACCCCAATCAATTTTAAAGAAAGGTGTAAATTTAGTTTTAAATGGTTGTTTTCTCATTCTCAAAATAATAACTTCAAATTGTTTCATTCTTTGTAAATCAGAAACAGTTACTAACGGAGTTGAAGCTGTCTTATCATCTTTTTTAGATTTAACCTCACCACACATCTTAGATATTTCTTCCAAAGCTTTTAACTCAGTAGTAATTAAATAAATAATATTACCACAGTTACCACGTATAGTTTCAGCTTCTTCTTTTCCATAAACATCATCAAGTTGAGCAAAGTTCTGAATAATCATTGTAAATCTAATTTTTCTTGAACGAGCAGCAGTAATCATTGTTGTAACATCCTTTAATGGTGGCATATTAGCAAACTCATCAAGTAAAAAATTTGTTCTAACAGGTAAACTACCACCATGTCTTTGAGCAACACTTATTAAAGTTTCATATATTTGTTTTAATAAAATAGTTACTAAAGAGTGATAAGTTTTCTTTTCATCTTGAATAACAATAAATACAGCAGTTGGTTTTTCTCCAATAGTTTCAAGATCTATATCACTATGAGATAACATTTCAGATAAATTTTCACGAGATGCGAATAATTTAACTTTTTGTTTAAATACAGATAAAATACTTCCTTTTGTTTCATTAGGAGCCATAATTGTACTTGAAGCATTAATAGCTGCCGCACTAGCAGGATCTTTTGCTGCAAAATACTCTTTAATATAAGTAGATCCACCAAACTTATCCTCACCAACTGTAGTAGCAAGTGAAATACTATTTATATTAATTTCTTCTGGTTTAGCATCTTCAAATAATCCTAAAGCAACACCAGAAAAATAATCAGCAGAAGTCTTCTCCCAGAAAGGATCAGCATTCTTATTAGAATCATCATACAAAATATTCAAAGCTAAATCATCTAATAACTCAATAGCCTTATCTTGATTACCAGACTTATATATCTGATAAGGAAGTGCCATTGGATTCCAAGAATTACCATTTTGTGGGTCGCGGAAATTTAAAAGTAAAATTTGATATCCTTTAGCCCTAAGCATATTTGAAGTCTTTTCGTATATTTCACCTTTAGGGTCAGTAATAATCATAGACTCTTTAGCCTTAGCTAAACTATAAACCATAGGTAAAATAACAGTTTGTGTTTTACCAGAACCAGTAGCACCAATTACCAATGAATGATACTCACCATTATCAACCCACATCTCTTTTTCGTTTAAAATTAAAGGAATTCCAGCAGCTTTAGCATGTTTAGCTGTAATAGGAACATACTCTAATTCCTCTTTAATCTCTTTTTCCTTTGCCCATCTAGAATAACCTTTATCTTTCTTTTCAGTAGTTAATCCAACACCTTTTTCTCTTTCAAAAAACAATGAACTAACACTCGCAAATATTCCAAGCAAAGCTAATATATAAATAGAAAGTGTTGAAAAAATAAAATCAGGTCCAAAAGCAGGAAAAGGATTTAATCCAGATAACTCACCAGTATCTGCAAAAGTACCTATATTAACAACACCAATAGCTACAATATATAAAAGAAAAAACGCAAAGATTCCAAATATAATTAAATCTTCTGAATCAACTCGTAATTTAAATTTCATTATAACTCCCTCTTTCACAGTATATTATAACCTAAGTTTATAATAATGTCATTACTTTTAACTAGAAATAACTACATCGAATTTTTCTCCATTAAAAGAATATAAAATATTACTTTGACCATTAACACTATAAGAAGAACAACTTAAAATAAGTTCATCTTTTGAATCACCATCTATATCTAAAAAAGAATTATAATACGGTTTACATCCATTAAAACCATTCCCAGAAGAAATGTTTTTATATATATAATATAATCTATCATTTTTAAGCATAAAAGCAAGTGAATAATAAGTACTATCTTCACTAAAAACATTACTCAAAATATAAAACTCTTCTATAATACCATCTTTATCAAAATCAAGTGGAATTTTAGTAAAAGAATTATAATTAGAATTGCTTAAAGATACATCATTATCCTCAAGTATTTGCCTAAATATACTATTATCATTAACATCAACTACATCAGTTTTAGAAACACTAATATTATAATTAGAACTAATTCCTAGAATTTCACCATCAACATAGATAGCCTTTTTATCATCATCAAATACCCTCCAGATGTTATTATCTTTCCATAAATAATAATTACCTAGTTTTTCATGATTAACATAAATATCGTATTTTTTCCAATTTAAACTATCTAAAGATGTATTATTAGTAATAGTACTCCATCTATTATTATTTAAAGACCAAACAACATTATCAGTAACTATAGTTGCTTCATGTGAATCATTTTTATGATAATCTCTTCCAAATAAATAATACATAAGAGCTCCAAAAACAACTAGTATAATTAGTAAAACTATATATATTTTTTTATCTCTCATAAAATCACCTTTAATCAACCCTATAATATGCAAAAGTAGAAGTATTATACCAAGGATGAGTACTCCATAAATCAGTAGCTTGTAAACCTGGATCCATCATAACAATATTATCTCCTTGAACAGCATCTATTGCTACCCAGTGTTGTCCAGTATTACCTTTTACTTCCGCAACCACATAATTATGACTATCACTTACTAATTCTTTTAATTTATTAAGTTTTGCTTCCCTAGACCATCCTAAAACATAAATTTGTCCTTGATAATTAAATCCTGGTGCTGCCGCAGTAGCTCCAGCCCATATAAAATTACCACCAGCTGCAAAACCACCATGTGTATTTAAAAACTGAACAAAAGTACCTGGATTAAAATTTTTAATTTCTGGTGTTGGAAGTCCACTCTTAGCAATCTGCATTGAAACAGAAGTAACTAAACATCCTATACCTGCAATAGTATATCCACTATTACCCATAGGAACACTACCCCAAGCAGGAGATCTTTGTTTCCAATTAATAAACTCACCTGTAGAAATATCGCCACAGCCAGCCGAAGTATTAGAACAACTAGCTTTTGATACACTATGCGCACCAGAATTTCTACTTCCCTGATTATATACTTGCAACAATATTTGTTTATAATCTAAACCATTATTCGCAAGTCTTACAAATTCATTTTGCTCAGTACTTGTATAACCAGTATATATAATATATCCAGAATCATTAACTAAAACTTCACCACTAGTTTCTTTATTATAAGTACGTAGAGGTGAATCACTAGGCATAGGTTGTCTTGCAAATCCAGTATTATAATTTAATCCACTATGTATTTGTCCCCATTGTCCATCATTAGAAGAACATCCTTTATCAGGATCACAATAAACTTGATCTGCTGTACAACTAGCTGCCTGTATTACCCATTTATTACCTTCTTTTTTTAGAGTTCGCCAAGATCCCATAACAACATGACGAGCCAAAATATAACTCCTAGCCGCAACCATTTGAGCTTTTATTGCTTCTCGAGGTGCAGATGGACCAATTTCTTGATAAGCAACACCTAGTACATATTTTTCAAATGGAACTAATTCTTCTCCTCCTAGAGGTTGTCCATAAGTCCCACCATAATTATGACCATCAGAAATACCACATTGCATAAGTCTTACATATAAATTACTAACTTTTGCTTCATCACTAACATTTCCTCTACCTCTAATATAATATCCTTTTATATCATAAGAACAATCTCCACTTTCAGAAGAACATATATCATCATCTTCTTTTAATCCTATAAATTGGTTATATCTAGAAACATAATCAATAATTTTATCAGCAATCAATTCTGCTTCAGCATCATCAGAAACATCTATATATTTAGGAATTATAGTACTTACTAAGTTTTGTTTAAAAGTATCATCACTATACACACTACCACTAAACATAGCATTAGCAACCTCTGTTATCTCAGCAACACCCATATCATTATATTCTAATCTAGCACCATAAGTATTCATAACGTCATAAAAACCAGCAATTAAAACAGGATTAAAACTCTTTCCTGATGCCGCAAAAGAATTCTTAACAGAAGAAACACGTTCAAAAAAAGCTATTTTATCAGGATCAGATGTTTCATATTCAATATTTCCAGTATCGCCACCTGATGAATAACTAACACCTAAACCAGTATCAAATTCACCTAGTAATCCAGTTGATTGCATAGCAATTAATAATGCTAGAAAAAAGGCTGCAGCAATTCCTCCTATCATAATAACATGTCTTGGAATTCTTATATTAAACTGAGCAGTACCAGAATCATTATTTTCTCCATTCTGTTCCTCTTCAAAAGAAGATCCACCAAACATATCAAAAATAGATTTTCTTTTCTTTTTACCACCTAATAAATTAGATCCAAAAGAACTTTCTCTACCAAAACTATTTTGATTATTACCTCTACCATTTGAACCATTACCATTACCTATAGAAGGATTATTACTTTCTACACCACCGGTACTACTAGTAGTATTTACTCCACCTGAAGAAGGAAGAGCCCTAGCTCCTCCATTATTCCTTCTAAATGTATTTTGATTATTATTAATACCATTTTGAGAACCACCATTAAAAAGGTTACGTCTACCACTATTATTACTATTTCTTAACCTATCCATTTTTGTTTTTAATGGATTAAAATCATTAGCTCTTCCAATGGCTTTGCCAACAGCTTTACTAGCTTTACCACCAGTAACTTTGTCAACCCCTTTAGCAACCATACCAGCGCTTTTAACATAAGGATTAACAGATTTAGAAGCAGCATCAACAACACCCTTACCTATTTGTTTATTCTTCTCATCTTGAATATTATTTTGATTAGAATTGTCCATTGACACCACCACCTACAAAATTAGAATCCTCCACCGATTCCAAATGAATCTAATTCTTCTTGAGTAACCGCAACATTAATCCTCATTCGACGATTACCACATACAAACAACGCTTCACCTTGTGAATATTGTTTTATACTCTCTTTTTCACTTTCATTTAAATCAATTAATAAACTTAAATCCTCAACAGCCTGTTTTCTAAGACCCATAATAAGATAATAAGATGAATTATCAAAAATTGCTTTTCCTTGCGTAATAACAGCAGGATCAGAAAAATCACTAGGTTGTTGTGTAATAATTACACTACCAGTATTATATTTTCTTGCTCTTCTTTGAACTTGAGCTAAGAAATCAGCACCTAAAGCATTATTATCTCCTAATAAAACATGTGCTTCATCGACCATTAATATAGTATTAACATTAAAATCTAAACATAATCCCCAAGCATATTTTAATACATTAAAGAATAATGCATTTTTAACAGATGAATCACTATTCATTAACTCTTTAATATTAAATACCATAAAGTCACTACCCTTACGTATAGTAGTATGACCATCAAAATAAAATTTTAATTCCTTAACAATAGGTCTAACTTTAAGTTCCAATCTCTCCATTATCTCTCTCTCATGAGTTTGTTCAGTCATAGACATAAGTCTTCCTCTAATAGTAGAATATAAATCACTAAAAGTAGGATAATCTTGAGAAGTAAAATTAGAAAAATCAGTATTAAAATCTATTCCAAAACGCTTATAAGTATCTTGAGCAATTTCCGAAAACATAGTTAATACATCTTCTTGTATAGATGGATCATAATACTTCATAAAAGCTTTTAAAAATTGTAAAGTACGAGTTAAAACAGTATAACCTAATCCCTGTTTAATTTCTTCCTCATCTGCATCAATTACAATCTCTAATGGATTAATTAATCCAAACTCTCCACCTTTACCAATATCTATACTATCTCCACCAAAAGCACGAGTAATTTCTCTAAACTCATCTTCAGGATCGATAATAACTATTTGACAACCATTTCTAATATGACTTCTAAGTAATAACTTAGCAGCAGTACTTTTACCAGAACCAGAAGTACCTAAAATAATCATATTAGCATTATTTCTATTATTTTCTTTACGTATTTTATATAAGAATTGATTAAATAAAACAACTCCTCCAGAAAAATCAACACCAAGTAAAGTAGATAATCCTGGATCTTTTAAACTATCAAAAATAAATGGATACATAGCTGCTATTGTAACAGATGGAATTGGAGTACCAATTCTTTGTTCAATATCAGTAGCATCAAATACTGGAATAATTGATTTTAAAACTTTTTCTTGTTCAAATCTTAAAGCTACTGCTCTTAATTCCATTGAATCTAAATAATTCTTAACATTTAATTTTTTAAGTTCAAGTTCTTCTTTAGTATCAGCGGTAATCATAATATGTAATTGAAAATCAAATATACGAGCTTGACTACCAGCAAGCATAGAAGTAAAATACTCCAAACTTTCAGCATCCTGTCTAATTCTTTCTCTTTCAGTTTGATCTCTTTCGTTATTATACTTTTCTTTTAAATCAGCTATTTGTTTATTCAACATTTTAGACATTTGTTGAAAAGGAACTGGTATATGTTTAACTACAACTTTAATACCACTCATATTAGTAAGAGTTGCTAAATAACCAGGCATAATATATTTAGGATATGAAACAACAGTTAATATAGTTGCATATTTATCACTAATAATAAAATCACTAGGATTAAAATGTAATCCTTTAGGAGCAATTTGACTCTTTAAACCAAAACTCACTGTATCATCACCATCCCAAACTCATTAGTATTTCCACCATTAAGGAAATTTTCTAATATAAGTCTTAAATCAGAATTACTAATCATTGAAGCATTTAATCCACAAGTTGCTAGACCAGTAATCATTTGACGAACCCTCTTTTGAAATAAATCAACATCTTTTGTTTTAAATATAAGATAATACTCAGTATCTACAACATTACCATCTATAAACTTCTCACCTTTTTGAATATCTTGAAGTATTAATTTACGAACTGCTGGAGAACTAGTATCATTTAATAATTGTTGCATCTGAGACATATAAACAGAAAGATCAACCGGTCTATCTGCAGATATTAACCAAAATTCATAATCAATAGTATTATAAAAATTACGAAGAGCAGTCAATATATTATTTTGCATATCAAAATCTAATATAAAGATATTTCTTGGGGTAACCTTAACTCCTCCAACTTTATAATTATTAGTAGTAATAATCATATTATTCTGTATACTTCTAACAGGTAACCAATCCTCAGTAAAAGGACTATTTGACTTTTTTGCCATCTCGCCAACACCAACCTTTCCATTTATAAGTTTGTCTATTCGTAATAAATTCATATAATTCAACAAGAATATTTAACATGTTATGATAATACTTTACTGGTAGAACTAAAAAACCAGTAATTAATCCAGGAGCAAGTGCCAGTATTGTTACCCAAACATCTCCCAATGGAAGAAAAGAAAGTAACAATATTGAAACTAAAACACCAGACCCAAATAATATTAAATCAAAAGGACGAAACAAACCTAATATCAATTGTCCCTTTTTTGTATTAGCAGGTATTAAATAATTCACTTATATCACACTCCCTTTATTTTTTGGTACTATAAAAATCATTAGCTTCTTGTATACCACTCGAACGTTTTGCATTTGCTGCTTCAGCAGAAAGCTTTTTAGCTTCATCATTAAATACACTTCGTACTTCTTTTCCAGTCTCACCATAAGATTTATTACTAATAGTATCACCAAACGAACCTTGACCATAAAGTGCATCATAATCACTAACCAGTGTTTCAAATTCAACATTAGGTTTAGCATTTTGGGCGTTAGGATTTACACCTCGATTGAAAATAAAATCAGCCGCATTGCTTTCTTTTAAATCATTATCCAAATGCTCTGCTTGTAACGTAGAAATAGTTTTTCCATCAAACACAAAAGAAGATTTATTAGCAGCTTTAGCAGCATTACGTGCTTTAGTCCAATCAGCATAATTACCCTTAACATCAATTGTTGTTCCACTACTATCTGTCCAAGAAGCTTTACCAGTTGTCCAAGAAGCAGATGCAGCTACTTTTTTCTCAGCAAAATCCACAATCGAAGAATTAGCTTTACTTTTATTCTCAAGATTTTTCATATCACGAGTTAACTCACTAGATTTTGATTCCCCAGTAAATAATGTATGTGCTGCAGATTTAGCTCTACCAAAAGCAGTAGAACCACTTTGTCCCCGAGCAACAATATCACTATTTCTTTTAGATAATGTACTTAAAACTTTCTTATAGCTTCCATCCTTAGCAGTAGCAGCTCCAACACCAGCTGCCAAGCCACCAAAACCGCCACCGATACCAGCAGCTATATGTTTCCCAGTATTCAAAGTTTTTTGTGCAAGATTCATACCATTTCTATCAACACCATTTGCCTTATCAGCAGCAATACTAGCTCTACGTCCAGCTGCAAAAGATCCTATAGATCCAAGAGCAGCAGTACCTAAACCAATACCAGTAGTAATAGCTCCTAATCCACTGAATAAACCACCAGGTTCTCCTTTTATTCCTAAAACATCATAGACAAATTTAGGGGCTTTTTTCGCAAAAGCAAATAAACCTAAAATAATGAAAATAATTGACATTACACCTATAGAACTATCAGCACCTATACCTAAAGATATTCCTCCAGATACTATATTTTGAGCAATAAATATAACAAACATTATTAAAGCTAATCTCATAAATAAATCAAGATAAGTCGAAGTAACCAAACCAGTCCATGATTTCATTGCTTCATCACCTTTACCATTAGGATTCATATAACTAATAATTGGTATAGGTGCAAGTAATCTAAGTAAAGCCAACTTTATTGACCTAACTGCAACATCAATTGTAAAGCTTACTAACATCACTAAGATAAATATACTTACTAGACAAGAAGTTAATCCATTATATGCAAAAACATATCTTTTTACACCTGGTAACCATCTTGGCTTCCACCACTCTGCATCAACAGGTTTACACTTTTCATTAACCAGATCGAGTAGGTCTTGTACTTCTACATCACTAGCTTCATAAACTTCTAATTGATCATCAATGTTATCACCGCATAATCTATTTTCCGCAAAATACTCATCAGGCTTGCCCTCTTCATGTTTTTTTCTATTTTCTTCAGGAACTAGATTAATTCTAAAAAAGCTTCGAAAAATACCAACTGTAAACTCTCTTGATGATTCAGCGAGTGCTTCATTATTTGATTTACTATTACTAGAATTCATATTTGTAGTTAATTCAGAATCATCACCAAGTATTATTTTTCCAATAGTATTACTAGCTAAAACACGATGTTGTAAAGAATATAAAGTACCAAATAACAAACCATTATTATTTACACTTCTTTCATATTCATTATTTCCACCATTAGGCATACGTATTGGAACAATACAAGCAAGTAAAACCATCGCCGTAATAATTCTAGTAATTAAATTACCAACACCTTTTTTAGAATCAGTAAATGAATCTGGATCAACTAAACCTCTTATAATGGTCATTCCAAGTTGAAACAACATAAAAACACCCAGTATTAGCTGAATTCTTCCAAATAGATTAAACACTGTTTTCCCATCTAAAATATTAGCTCCTGCAACATTAAAAAATATTTGATAAATAATAGAAAGTAGCCAATATACAACACTATCTACAAAAGAAAAAATAGTACGAACAAAATCATATAAAGGATTAGCCGCATAAGTCTGATACATCTAAATCACCATCCTTTGTATAGCACCTACTCCACAAGTAGGATCTCCAGTAATACCAAAGACAGATAAAATTAATTGTACAAAAACAGGAAGAAAAAACAAACTAGCCGCAAGAATAAGTCTTGTAAATAATTTCTTTTTAGCCTTAGCTAATTTATCATCATCTCCAGTAGTTATTACTTGAGCAAAATCTATGCTACTTAAAACCACTACAATTAATGGGCCACCAATCTTAACATAATCCAATAATTTGTTTAATAGCCAAACAACAGAATCATCTTCATTGTTGCTATCTAACGAACTACAATCAACCATTTTATGTTTAACAAAAGTATTATTAAAACTTAATGACTCCACATTATAATTAAAAGAATTATTACTTTCTAAAGCATAACTTTTAATAGGAAAAACACTAAAAAAAGCAAATGTAACTATTATAAATAACAAATATTTAAACTTTCTCATCTAATCACCTGATAATATACTATATCATAATATAGTTTATCATACAAAAAAAAAAATAGCAATCAAGATCACTATTTTAATTATTAAATATTTTTCCAACAAGTTGCCCAGCTACCGTCTCCAGCATCTTCACTATTATCAGATACAATATTCATAAGAACAGTAACTAATGTAGTAACAAAGAATACAAGAGCAGCATAGATAAATCTTTTAATTAATCTACTTTGAGCAGCTTTAACTTCTTTCTCGTCACTCGCAATAACAGCTTTTCCTAAATCAATAGTTCCATAAATAATTAAAACAATTGGAATACCTATTTGAACTAAAGGAAAAACACCATGTTTGATTAAACGAACAATTGGATCTAAACCTCTACATACTTCTAATAAATACATATTAACAACTCCTTTACAAATATATTATATTATTATAAATATTAATTTGTCAATTGTTTATCTTCTAAATAATCCAAAAATTCTATTGGAATTACTACTATTTGAATTAACTAATCCAAGTTTACTTAAAAATTCATTTAAAATTGAATTCTTTTTTCTTTCATCCAAAGGAGGCATATTATAAAATACCCTTAATCCTGTCTCAGTTTCAAAATCTGAAACATCATTACTTGACAATAAACTTTTATTAAGAATTATTTTTTTATTCTTTAATAAATCAAAAACCATGTTATTTCTCATAACTAATTTATTAAGTTTAATAGTACTAGGTTCTAATAAGTATAAAACATCATTACAGAATTTAGTGTCTTTACATTTATTTAAATCCACAAGAATTATACTTATATTTTTATGTTTTTCAATAAACGAATTCATCTCACCGCTTTTAATTGTAAATAAATTCTTATCTCTAAATATTGAAAAATCATTCTTATCTAACTCCACTCCAACAACATGCTCATTACCATAAATATATGATAATTCTTTTCTAAGCATATATATAAGTGTAGTAGCACCAGCACCATCAGTAACATCACTAAAACCAATAATAGTAACACCATCTGATACTTTACCAGTAACTTTAACATTCTCTTCTACATTATTTTCATTTCTAACATTATTTTCATTATTAAAAGTATTAGTATTATTAGTAGTATTATTATCACGATTGATTATACTATTTTTTATAGCTAATTTTTGAATATGTTCAACACTCTCTAAAGTATTTGGCTTCTTAAATAAATATTTAATACCATCCACACTAGTTGTAAAATTATAAATACCTAAAGTAATTAATTGACTTAAAAAATTAGGAGTACATAAAGAACTATTTTCAGGTAAAAGAAATATAATCTTTGTAGGATCTAATCCCTTAGCTAATTCTTCATAAGTTTGTAAATCTTTATAATTATTAAGAGCCGTCACGTCTAAAATCATTTTATTATAAAAAAAACTTTTAAACATAGAAACAATATCAGTAGCATTATATGTACCACTGATACTCTTAATAATATCTATATCTAAAGAAGATAATAAATCTTTTTTCTCATTAGAAACAACTACATTCACAATAATCAACCCTTTTTAACTTCGTCAACAAAAGTTTTTGTATTTCCTCTTATTTCAAATATTGCATTAGAATAATTATTATCACTTACATCAACATTTTCATTTCGTGATCTACCATTAATCAAACGAATAATATTTCTTAAAATAGGAACATCAATAACTACATTCGTATAAATAGTATAATAAACCATCTTATTTTGATATTCATTACCATCCTGAACTACATTTTCTTTATAACAAAATAATCCACTTTCATGTCTAAAATATTTAGTTTTACACGTTAAAGTCCTGTCAGCAGTATAACCTATTCCTCTAGCATATTCTCTTAATTCATCAACACAACCGTTCTCAGTAGTACAAACACCATTATAACGATTATATGTATCAATAGTTTTATCTCTCATTCTAAATGCCTTTGTATAATTAACATTAAATGCTAAATAACCAAGTATTAAAACAATAAAAACAACAATTATAATTATATTAACTAATCCACCTAAAGAATCTCTCATTCTACACCACCAGTATTACTAAAAATCTTTAATTCACGTGTGTCTCCAGAAACTTGAAACATTCTTAAACCCATAATCCTATTAATTATCGGAATATTTAAATCAACTTGCGTAGTAATAGTATAAATTCGAGTTCCTCTACCACTGTGTGCCTCACTTTTTTCACGAGAGCAAAACAAATTACCAATGTTGTTTTCATCGGTATTACATCTTATATTTACTGTAGGTGCATACCCAAGCTCATTTGCATAAGCTGCTATTTTTTCCTGACAACTGCTACCTACAGTTTCACATCCAATTCCATCATACTCTTCAAAAGTAGTAATTACATAGTTTTTCATGCGAAATGCTTTAGTGTAACTAAAAGTAAACCCAAGTATTCCTGAAACAATTACTAAGAATACAACAATTAATACCATATTTAGTAATCCACCAAAAGCATCTTGCATAAAAAAATCACCTCTATTTAATAATTAAAACTATCTAATTTCAAAAACATAATTTTGAATAGCTCCAACGCCACCATGATTATTATTTTCTCTTGTATTACCTGATATATCTCCCCATTGTTCATTAATTGTTTCTTGAATTTGTGGCCACATAGCCCAGAAAAATGCAAGTACTGCAGCAATGGCAATCAAAGTAATAACAGTTAAGTTTAATTCTCCTGAAGCTGCCTTCATATCATTATCCCATCCTTTCTCTATAATACAAATCAATTATAACAAAAAAAATATTGAAACACAATATTTTTTTAAAACATCATCATCATAGATATTAGTATAACTAACATAACACCTACACCAGTAACTACTAACATAACCATAGTTTGACTTTCCATATGATTAAGTCTTTCTTTATACTTAGTCTCACGTGCTTTGTTCTGTAAACTTGACACTGTTCTTGAAAACATCATCAAACGTTCTTGTTTTCTTTCTTGAGAACCAATTCCTAAACGATACAATAATCTCATCATTCGCATAGAATCACGTACTGGATAAGTATTCGCAAACTCCATATAAGGATCAACTGAAGAATCACCAGAATTAATTCTATCAATCATACGTCTAAGACCTGGCTTAAAAATATCTGGTGCATCTTCTATACTTTTACCAATCGCAACAGGAACAGTATAGTGTTGAATTAAGATTTCTAAACTTTTTAAATAATAAGGAAGCATAACATCTATATCATGTAAATGTTTCTTATAATAACTCTTTAATTGAGTATAAGAAGATTTAAAAACAACAAATGCAACAACTGCAGCCAATATTAAGTTCAAAAAGAATTGCGAATTAAACACCTCAGCAGAACTACTACCAGAAATAGATAATGCTAAAACTATCATGAATGCTACTAATGCAGAAGTTATTCTTTTTGAATACAATTGATCAACATCGACATCTTCTCCATACCTAGCATATACTAAAAATTGATAATCTTCCTCTTTTAAAAATTCTAAATACTTTTGATTATCAGCAAAAAACTTATCTTTATCAATAGTATTATTATATATAAGTATAAAGATAATTATTGCCCCTACTAATAACACTTCCATTATTCAGCACCTACATTCTCATTATAGTATTTCTCACCTTTTAATAAGAAATAAGTATTTATAATTAACACCCCATGCATTAGTACTTGAACATACCATTTCTGAACCAATACCAAATAAGAATCCCTTCCTAATAAATACTGAACTAACATAACCAACAAGTAAAGCATTATACCAAATTGTAAGAATGACTTATGAAAAGATGCTCTTTCAATTCTATCACGATAAACACCTTCAACCAAAACATCAATATCCAATTGCATATTTTCAAGAGAATCAGCAGAATTTTGTGCACCTTCCTTAGTAATTTGTAAAAACAACTGATGCATATTCTTAACAATGTAATAAGGATATAATTTACTCATATAACTTAATGCTTCATCTATTGTACCATTATCATAACTCATATTAATCATTTGTCTAACATCACTAAGAACTGGATCTTCTAATACTCCAGAATTAGCAACACCCTCTAAAGCTTTAACAAAAGACTGTGTAGTTGCAAACTCCATAATAACATTAGAAGTATATATTTGAACTTGCTCAAATATAAATTCTGAATAAGTTTTTTTACATCTTAAATATGTTAAATATGGAACAAAACCAACAGCTATTAAAGCATATATTATACTAATAATTAAATTATAAAAATATAAATAAGAAACTACTGCAGCAAAAGATGCAAACAAGGTTACTTGAATAGCATATTGCCTAGGAGTATATTCTTGTCCTAACTCCTTAGTTTTTTCTCTAACAACTTTAAACGAATAAGGAGCAAATCTATCATACATACCTTGAACTTGAGTTAAAACATATTTACCTACATTTTCACCCTTATAGTTTCTATAAATATATATGAGAAAGAAAAATACTAATATTATAAATAACTCTTCAATATACATATAATAACTCCTTTCTATCCATCTAATTTAGCAATATTTGGAATCAAATTAACAACCGAAGAACTATTAGTAGTATTAGGACTACTATTTACTAACTGAGGTTGCTCTTGAACAACTCCAGGAGTTTGATTTAAAACAACAGGATTAGAATTATTAACAACTTGTGAAGTTGTAGGATTAACCTGATTTGCCACAACATCTTTTTCCACAACTTCTTGTGTATTATTATCTTCTAAATCACTATCAGTCTCATGAAGAGGTAATTCCTCAGGTAAATCTTTAATGATACTACGAACCTCAATATTTTGATTTTCTAAGTACTCAACTAAATGATCACTAGGCATACACATCATTGGTTTTCCAAATATTTTTTGATATATAACACGAGATTTAGGCTCATTATTATCATCAACATAAAATTCACAAACTTCATCTAATTCACGATGAAATTTACCATATTCCTTACTATAAAAAGCTTTTATATGTACACCTAATTGAATATAACGATAAATCGTTGTTAAAAATTGATGTACGTCCAAGTCAGTTTCCATTAAGGAATATAAACGATATGGAATAGCACTTGCTTTATCAGCATGGATTGTTGATAAAATATTATGTCCAGATGAAATTGAGTTACGTACAGCAGAAACAGCTTCGGCACTACGAACCTCAGATAGTAGAATCCATTTAGGATTCTGACGCATACAAGTAACTAATACATCAGAATAACTTGCTACATTATTAGTTTTCATTGCAACTATATCTCTCTTTGGAAATATTTTATCCAAATGCAATTCCAAAGTATCTTCTATAGTAATAATCTTCTCATTAGTTTTAGTATGAGAAGCTAAATATTTAACAAACTCTGTTTTACCAGAACCAGTTTCTCCAGCAACCATTATATTACAATGACCTTCAACACATTTAATTAAAAAATCATGTATAGCCGGAGTAAAATAATCTTCTTGTAATAATTTCTCTTTATTTAAACGAATCTTAGCAGGAGTTTTACGTATAACTAAAGCAATACCATTAGTAGCAATAGATTGATGTACAAAGTTCATACGTAACTCTGCACTTTCAGCATCTAAAAATGGTTTAGCATTATTAAATGTCGTTCCCATAACATTCGAACATTGAAAAGCTAACTTTTCAACAAATTCAGGAGTCGCCCCCTCAACTTCTACTCTCATAGAGCCTTGAGTTAGAGAACGAATCCAAATTTGCCCACCATTATCATAAGAAATATCAGTTATATCATCATTATCAAGTAATGAACGAAATGGTCCGAAATCCAATTTGTCAAAAATATTTTCGTTCATCTAACTCACTTCCCTTTTTTCTTTTTTATTTTAATTAATTATCTGTCCAAACAGTATGATTATTAATCCATTCTTTTAATTGTTCACTAGATAAAGTTATATCACCTGGTTCATCTTTTTTACTTTCATTTGTTGGAACCAATTCAAGAGATGTTTCATAAGTTCTCATATAACGAGCTTTACTTAATAAAACATAATACTCTTCAGGTACAGCAAATATAATCATAGATGGAACACGAGCCTCATCAGTATTTTGAAAAACATTTTGACCATTAGAATCTAAAACTGCTAAAACTTTAATATTAGATATTAACTTACCATACATAATCTTATCAGCATCACGATTTCCAGCAGCAATTTGTTCATCAGTTACTTTATTAACAGCTTTTAACCAAATATCGATATAATTACCAGGATAAACAGAATTACCATAAGTTGTATTATTATCAACATTCAAGCGATATAAAACATACCCTGATTGATATTCAGAAATAATATTATCAGGTAATTGTTCTTTTTCTACTACATTTCTTCTATAAAATAAACATCCTTCTGGAATAACAGAATCAACAGCAGAATATTTATCAATTATCTGTGCCTTATCTTGAAGAACTTCACCTGCTAACATTGCAGGAGGTACTTCTCTTAAACCAATCATACTTTCAGTAATTTGAACACCAGGTTTAATAGTTTCTTTCGCATAAGGAACTAAAACTGGATTTATTGCAGATTTTACTCTCATCGTATATGCAAAATATAATACAAATACTGCTAGTACAGCACCAACTACAGTAACAGTATTTTTGTTTTGCATAAACTTTTTTATACTTAAACTTAAATTACCCATTTTTATCCTCCTTATTTTATTCTATAGGTGTGGCAATTCCATTATTACCATTTACAAGTCCTTCTTCAACCAAAGGATTTACATTATAATCAGTTTCTAATATTGCATCATAATTTGTAGATATTGAAGCCCCTTCACGTTCTCCAGTATCACGATTTTTAGCAGATAAAACAGTAACAGAATCAATCTTGATACTAACTTTTGGAGGTACCTCATTTATATCATAAACATATACATCATAAGTTCTAGTTTTATCAACTGCATCAGCAAATCGATAAAGAAAGCTCTCAACGAACTTTTCTTTATCAATTCTATGCAATCCAGCGCTTTTATAATAAGAATAATCAATTGCATCTACCATTGCAGCATCTACTGTTTCTTTTACTAAATAATAATCTAATTCGCTACCAGTAGAGTAGTTAGATAAAATATTTACAAACAACAATGCTACTACACTTAATAATATAATACCAATTGTTAAAATTCCTTTATTCATATATTCAATTCACCTCCACTAATTTGTTGAACAAGCTGAACTGTTAGCTAAGTTATTACATCCAAGTAACGTATGATCTGGTTTTTTTCCTACAGCACCTCTAGCAGCTAACATATCAAGTAAAGTACTTTCATACACAGAAACACCATTTTTAACACATTGATCACTCTTAGAGCATTTAGTATACTCTGTGTAAGAACCATGCCTATTTACATTTTTATCTCTTACAATTTCTCTTAAATCTTCAGAAGACAAATGGAATTCATATTCAATATTATTAGAATCTGCATAAAGATCATTACCTAAAGCTTGAACTCTTATTGCATAATCAGCCGGATTTGAAGAATAACTACTGTTAACATTATTCTGAGCATATTTAGACCAGTTAAATCCAGGTTCTCTTCCTATCTCAGTAGGATTATTTGCAGTATCAGTACCATCTGTTTTAGGGAATAGATTTGCCAAATCAACAGATCTTATTCTATAGTTAGAAACACCTGGAACACATTTCTTGCATTCTTCATCACTATCACAGTCATCATTTGTTTTATTATCTGGTTTTTGTTGTTTTAAACCATAGAAACACTTAACATCAAAATTCCATTCAAAATATCCAAATTTACTAATTTTAGCTAAGATATTCCAAGTAATAGGACTATTTGCATTACCAGTATCAACTACAGGATTTTTTGCATCTTTTACTTTAGCATTACAATACTGAGCTACAGTATAAGGGCTATTTTCAAGATTATTTTCATACGGCTTATATTGTTTTACATATAAGTAATGATTATACCAATCAACATTTTGATCCTTAAAGTTTACAGGTAAACAAATCTTACCAGGTCTATACTCCCATCCAGAATCACTGCTTGGATTCTTATATGAGATTCCATCTTTTTTATTATTAATCCATGAACCAGGGAATGATATATGTGAATGATACCAATTCTTAGCATCACATTTAGCATAACATCCACCATAATGTAAAACTATATTATGAGAATCAGCTTTACCCATAGCATCACAATCATGAGTTAACTTTTCCTTATCTTGTTTATTTAATTCATAAGGGAATTTAATTACAGTTTTATCATTTGTTAAACTTATAGTGAATTCAGTACTTCTAGTTGAAGAAGAACATGCAACTGAATTTTCACAAGTTTTTACAGCTCTTTCATATTTAGCTTTATCTTCATTCCAAATACGTCTTACATCTTCATCATTTAAAGGATCACCATCACATCCACTAAATGAACATTCATCATTACAATCTTCATGATAAATACTAAACCTTGCTGTTGCACGAGGAATACCATCATTTTTAAAGAACCAATTTCCATCTAGATAATTACTTACAGTATAATGTCCCTGTCCTAAATTATGATAATACCAAGTAGCAAGTTTACCACAAAAATATATAAAATCACCATCGCGATAATATTTGCCATCTTCTTTACCATTACAATTACTTACTCTTCCAGTAAACATCTTACTTGTAGTATAATCTAAATCTAAAGTTGAAGCTTTTTTACTACTAGAAGTACCATATACTTGTTTATAACACTTTTTAGAACATTTAGAAGTATATTTACCACCATCGCAAGACTTTATACAACGATCAAAATCTTCACTTGGACCACCTTGATCAAATGTTGCACCATGACCATAGCAAGTTGGTTTTGGATAACATACTTCGTGATCTGTAGGTTCTTTTGGAGCTTCAGCCATTTTACAACTAACAACAGAAGTAACTTTTACTTGATATTCATAACACAAACCAGCAATTGCTGCAATTGGAGGCCCATATTCAACCATTACTGCTTCTTCACAGTCAACATTACAAGTTAATTCTTCTGAATCATTCCAATATTTTTCTCCTGTATGAACTAATTCAGTACCAGATCCATAATAAAATCTCTTATTAGCATCAATATTATAGATATTGGCAACACCGTCAGCGCCTTTTATATACATATCATTAGAACCAGGATCGTTTTGTTTTTCAACAGGAGTAACATCAGTAGAACAAGTCATCGTCTCTGTACCACTAACTTTAGTACCATTATTTAAATTATTATATACTTTGCCTGCTGCAATAGCTAAATCCCTAGCTCCACAGAAAAATTGCTTACTTGCATCAGTAGCCCCAGCAAAACCATCAGCTACTCTGCTATCATCGTCTTTATATTTAAAAAGTGTAGCCATATCATCAGCAGTTTTAGGATAATTTACATTCTTACAATCAATTGTATTATAACCAGATGTATCAATTTTTTTAAGTGGTTCTAAACCACTAACTTTTCTACGTACCTCAGTTCCACCATCAGTTAAATAGCTACTAACAGTAATAGAATTTACATCACATGAAGCATTAGTAAATAATGCTTTTTTTACAACATCAGGTATTTCAGTAGCTTTCAATTCAATATAAAAGGCAAAAGGAAGACCTGTTGTATCAACAAGTGGTTTACCATTTTCATCTCTAATAGAAGTAGCATCTACGAAATTAGAAGATATAGTGATTTTACCATTACCCTTTACTGTTTTACCAATATTACTATTGTCCTTCAAACTAGTAGCTGTATTAATTTTAGTAATAGTGAAATCCATACCTTTAATAGCATTTTTTAAACTAGTATTTGAAGAATTTGGTTTTAATACAACATCAAACACATTTTCTCCATATCTTTCACTTTTTCCTTGACTAACGCTTACTCCAAAGAATGTTTTTAAATCTACATTAGACTTTAAAGTACATTCATCAGCATAAACATTTAACAAAGAGAAATAGAAGGAAAATATTCCAACTAGTAAAACCCCAGCCATTCTTTTACAATAACTACTCTTCATTTACATCATCACCTTTCATAACTTTTTCAACTCTCTTATAATTATCATTTTTAGAAACTTTATAATTATCTAAAACCTCGTCATCATGAACTCTTCGACCAACAATCATAAAATCACTTGTTCCATCAGTACCAAACATTCTAGTACAAGTAATAACTGCTACCAAATCATCATTACTATTAACTGAAACATCATAATCATAAATAGAATTTTCTTTAACAAATTTTATATAGTCTTTTACCTGACTTTCAGTATAATCACCAGTAGGAAGAAGCTCAACATCCAAAGGATATACAAAACTTGCTGCAAATATTTTATAAATATAATCCTCGCCATCTATAGTATATTGAATATATTTATTATCTTTAGCAAAATCTTCATATACAAAAGCCATAACATCTTCAAATCTATGAAAACTATCTTCACTAATCATTGGATTAGCACTTAGATTAAATATATTATGTCCCATCAAATTTACAACATTATGATAATTATCATCAGGCTCCATCGTCCATCCAAATTTTTCAATTTGTACAGGATATTTTTCAGAAGAATCTTTAACTAAAGACCTAACTATAGGTAAATCTATATTAGTGCCTTGAACTTTTAACCAGCTCATATTAACAAATCCTTGTGTTTCCTTATTCATCTCTTCCTGTAATTGACTAACCCTACTTTCAACTTTAAAAATAGGATCTTTATTTTTCATAAAGCTAAGAGAAAGCAGCACTACTAACGAAACAATTAAAAATCCAATAACTAATAGTAAACACCGTTCATATTTCAAAACTTTTCTTTTCTTTTTCTTACTCATACAAATACCTCTAACTACTTAACTATATAAGGAGAATAATAAGAACCATCACCATTGCTAATAACAAGTCCTTTTTTCAAATAAGCAACTACCCTAACACCAAATGATTCTCCTACTCTTAATTCTCTATCAACAACACTTCCAGCAAAGAATACTGCCGCTCCTGTATATTTTGCCTCAGATGTATTCATTAACCAATATGAACTATACTCAGAAGATTCTACAGAAAGTGTACTCTTAGTACTAAATATCTCATACATATTAGGAGCAGACAATATAACATCATACTTATTAGTTTTAGCTTCTTTACCGTAAATAAATTTGTCTTTATATACTGGAACTTCAATAGTATGTTTAGCAAAATAATTAGTATCATAATACTTAGTAGCTGCATTATTTATGTAATAAGCAACACTACCTTTATCTTTAGGATTATATGTAATTACTTCTTTTGTTGCATCAAATGTAGTTTCAACAACATCGTTTCTAGAACCAACAGCATGATCAGCAATTACCTTTGTTGTTCCATCCTTCATACCTTCAATAACTCTAAATAATGTACCATTAACAGATAAATATTCACCAGTTTCTCTCTCATTTACTAGTGTTCCACCTTTGCCTTTCTTAAAATCAGATAGAACAAATGGTTTTTCAAAAGTACCTTCACCATCTACTATTAAACTAGCACCTTTAATGACAATCATTGGTCTAACCCCATAATTAGTATTAGGATCATATAACATATAATTTTTACCAAAACCATCGCCGTTAAAGTAACTTCTAGTTAAATAAGCATTTCCATCAGGACTAGTATTAGAAACCCAACTCATAGTAGAAGGTTTCATAAAGCTATTACCATCAACAAGAGTTTTATTAACATCAACTACAGAAGGGATATATATTTTTCTTCTCTTAGTAAAACTATTACAATCAACAATTCCCTCTGCCGCAACACTATCAACTTCCATATTACAGAATTTAGAAGAAACAATCATATTTTTAGCCGCATCATCAAGCAAATTATAATAATAATCTAACCACTTATCAATTTTATTATAATTAACAAATCCAATGTCTTCAGCAGAAACTAACATTACATTATCACCAGACATACCATATATTTGATAAATAACATTAGAAAATCTCACATAATTATTAGCAGGATATCCTTTAAAATTAGCTTCCCCATTTAATAATTTCTTAGTTGTTGAACCAATAGTCTTAACAACATTAACTTCTCTCGTTACAACACTTCTATTTTTTAAATTATCAAAAGCAATATATTCAATAGTATATTTTCCAAGTTTATTAGCATCAACATTACCCTTAATAGTAACATCTTCAACTTTTAATTTACCATCATTTTTATCAATTACACTTGCAACGCCCGCTTCTTTATATTCTTCATCGATACCAAGTGTAACTTCACTAGAACCATTTAATTTTATTTCAGGTCCCTCATGATCTATTTTACTTCTAAACATACCACATTCTAAATAAACGTAATAACGGTAAAGGTTATCTTCCTTTCTAACCTTTACCCAACTATTCCCTATAGAACAAACTTTTTTAGAATTTGGAACTTCAATATCCCCTTCTAGTAATCCATTATCATATAACTCCTTTAATGATAAAGTTTTTACTCTACTACCAGTAGGTAATGAATTACTATGTATTTCAAAATATCTTTTTGCAGCTTTCTCTAATTTCTTCTCATTATTATGAAAAGTAATCATAGGAGAAACTATCAAGAACCAAACGAACCCAAATACAATACATATTGTAACTACTAATTTAATTATACTATTTCCTTTTTTATTCATATAAGCCTCCTAAGCCAATTTATAAACATAATGTTTATTTCGAATTATAAAATCAAAACTAAGTTCATTTGATGATGAAACTTCATTAGGGATTCTCAAAAAAACACTCTTACCATAGTACTGTCTACCAATAGCATTTACTACCTCACAAACCTCATCTTCACCATTACTATCCTTATAATTGATTTTACCATACTTTGTTAAAAAGTCAACCATGTTTTTGACTGTCGCATACTCAGAACCAAAGGTAATTTCCATTATTTTATAACTACCATCACTAACTAATTCTAAATTAACATTACTACATTTTGAAGAGCTACAATTTCTCCCAACATAAGACACTCTATCAGCAATATCATAATAATCAATACTTACAGTATCATGCTTACCCTTTATTGGAATTTCAATATTATCACCAACACTTAGATTTTCAATTTCTCCAATCTTACTAACATCATTTAGTCTTAGTTTAATTTTTCGTAAATATCCCCCATTTTCTTGATAATATAAAACAAATCCATTCTTACCATACTTCTTATCAACTTTAAATATTATAATAAAACTAAACTCTTCATCTCTTTTAACATTTTTAACTTTGTCATAACATTCCCCAAAATCATTAAATTCCTTTTCATATATTTTTCCAGTAGTAATATAATCATCAACACCATTCTTTACATGAAAATTTTCCATATTTATCTTTCTCATCTTATCATTATTTCTAATAGTAAAATCAACCACAATAAAATTACTATCTTTAGATATAACATTTCCATTATAATCTTTATCAGTAAAATATGATTTATTAACTTTTATAGTTAAACCATTAACGGAATAAAAATCTCCTTCACTATATTGTTTATGAGTAACAAAGAAATATTTATATATATTAAATGAACCAACAATAAATAAAATACTAAGAAAAAAATTACATGTTTTTCTATGCTCTACATAAAAATATTTAACATTTCTAAAGAATCTTCTATATAATCTTTTAAATGAATTAATATCAAAATCAATTGCAACTTCTACTTCTTCTCTATCTTCTTCACTTAACTCTAAAAACTCTTCATCTATATTAAATCTAAACTTATTATAGTCTAGCCCTAAAACCCTCATTGCAAATAAACCTATTGCCCCAAGATGACTTATCAAAAATATCAGCAACAAGTCATTTACAAATCTTATATCAGCATTATCAATACCATAAGTATAATTTTTAAAGAAACTATTAACCATTCCAAGAATAAATAATAGTATTACATATTCTATTATAGGTACTAAATATAATTTCCAAGGTTTACCTTTATGACTTAATAAGAATAACAAAGCTACACTTAAAACAATCATTATAATTATAACAACTCTAAGTAATATTGTAATATGAATACCTATAGGATTACTATAAGCATCATAGATACCATAATTTATGAAGTCACCTACAAAGCTATATATATCTATTACTTTATATCCCACATATAAACTTAAGATAAGTAATAAAATATGAATCCTTTTAAAATTCTTAATCAAGAAGGCATAAGGTTTTCTAATTATCATAAGCCACCCTCCCTATTATCATTCTCTTTAAGTATAAACTATTTTTAAATAGTTTAAAAGAGAAAATAAAAAAAAACTAAAAAAATTAGTCTTCTCTAAAAAAATATAAATAGTATTTAAAACCATCTTTATATTCACTAATTATTTTAGAATCTACATCATAATATAAAA
>JAFVEF010000025.1 GCA_017478105.1 Bacilli bacterium
ATATTGATTATACAAAAAAATAGAGACATTTTTACTGAAAATTAAACAAAAAAAGAAATAGTTTTTATACTATTTCAATAAGTGGACATTTTCACTGAAAAATCTTTTTCAATATAGCGACATTTTCGCTGAAAAGTCACAGTGTATTGCTTAATATATTTTAAACAATACACCTTTTTTTTCATTTTTTACTTCTATTTTATAATCATATAACTCTACACTTTGTTTTACAATTGATAAACCAAGTCCATATTTACCCTTTTGACCTTTTTTAAATTCAGTAAACATTTCCTTCATAAATTTTTCATCGATTGGCTCACCATCATTATAGAAACTTATATAATTATCTTTTATTGTAACTTTAACTTCTCTTTCAGCATAGACAACAAAGTTGCCATATATATTATCTATTATCACCTTCCATATATCTAATGTACCTCTAAATATATTTATATCTTCTATATCTAAATTCCAAGATACATCTCTTCTTTGTAATTTATATTTTTCAGTTAAGTCTTTTAATAAATCAGTTATATCTACTTTATCATTTTTATGTTCATTATTATCTTTTAAATAATTTATTTTGTTTAATTCAAGTATTCTACTAACATCTTTAGATAAAATTTTAATTTCCTCATCTATAGTTTTTAAAGCTTCATCGTGACTTACAACCCCATCATTACATGCTTCTACATAACTACTTATTACTGCAATAGGAGTTTTTAATTCATGTGATAAACTTTGATACATAGATGTTTTATATTCTTCTTTAGATGCGATTTCTTTTCTCATAATTTCTACTGAATTAATTAAAGAATTTACTTCATCATTCATCTTGAATGTATAGGAGTGATCGTAATTCTTATTATCTAAATTATCAACTTTTTCTTTTATTTTTGAGATTTTATTAGCTAAATGGTTATTCCATACTATAAGGGTTAATGCAACTATTAAAATTGTAATAGAAACAACTGGAAATATTATTAGACTAAGCATTTGCTGTTGACTTTTAATGTAAGAGTCATCAGTAAGCGTTATTATTGTTTTATTGTCATCTATATTTTTCATATAGTAATATGTCTTATTATCTATATTAAACTTGCCATATGATTTAGTAGTAATACTATTAATTAATTCTGCATCAGTTTTATTAAAGTAGTGAGTAAAATTTGAAGAAATAAATAAATTATCATTAGAATTAATTATAAATGCTACATCATTGTTTTTCATAGTTTTATTATCTTTTTCTATGAATGAAAGTGGTCCCCTTAGTAATTCATATATATTTTTTTCATAGAAAGGAGTAAGTAAATTTGGAAGTATTAAGAATAAGGAAATAAGGGAAAGAATTAATGAAAAAATTACTATAAACCCTAATTGTCTTTTTAAATCTAAATTTCTAAAATAATTTTTCATGATAATCTATATCCATATCCATATATTGTATTTATATTTAATTTTTTCATTTTAGCTCTTAATCTTCTTACTAAGTCATCAACCACTCTATCGTTACCAAAATAATCTTCATTCCATACAGCATTTAATATTTCTTCTCTTGAAAAAGACTTACCCTGATTATTTATAAATAGTAATAATAATTCAAATTCAAGTGTTGTTAAGTTAATTTCTTTATCACCATCAAGAACTTTTCTTTTTTCAGTATCTATTTTGTAAGAATCATAAGTGACTTTATTAAATGAATCACTATACACTCTTTTAATTATATTATTAACTCTTAATACAAGTTCTTTAGGAGAATATGGTTTAGTAATATAATCATCACTTCCTAACTCTAGACCAAGTATTTTATCTAAATCTTGATCTCTAGCTGACGTAAATATTACTGGAACTTTCTCATCACTTTCTCTAATTTTTTTAATGATATCGTATCCACTAATGTCATCACCAAGCATAATATCTAAAATCCATAAATTAACTTTATCACTTACATTTAATGCACTTTTTCCATCAAAACATTGAATTACTTTATAACCTTCACTTTCTAAATAAGTTTTAATTAGATCATTAAGTCTTTTTTCATCTTCAACAAGACATATACTAAACATTTTTATCACCTCTTACATTATATCATGTTTTTTTCTATTTTATCACCTCCAACACTTTAATAATAAAATATAATTAATGTATAAATACTATTAAATTATGTGAAAATATGTGATTTAAAAAAATAAAAAAATAATACAAATTATGTATTACTTTTCTATTCGATAGGATACTCATCAATGCAAGAATCAACACCACATTTCGCATAAGAAACGTCAGATTCCAAGTGACATGAAGTATCATCGTCATCAGCATAGCAAGACCATAATCCTGAATCATCACCATGACATTCTACATCAAACGGAGTAACATTACATTGTTCTGAACCAAATAATGTTATCATTTTATTCCATTCTGTATCAGTCTTATCCGTTGCATTAGTGTATTCATTAAATACATTTCCACTTATACATGTTGGTTCTCCCGTTCCTATATTATATGTTGTACATGTATATTTTTCACTTAAATCATTTTTAAATTTTAGAAATACTGGTCTTTGTACTCCATTACTATCTTTTACTTCTTTCCAATCTGTTTTTATATCAGGATTATATTCATATACTACATTTTTAATTGCACCAATACTCTCAAGCCATATAGCACCATCATTTTCAATATCAGAAGCGATACTCCTAGGACATTGCAGAAGAAGAATAGGTGTTGCATCAACATCAGTATTTGTTAACACAAGTGGAGTTGCAACTACATTATCAAACTTAGAACTCACATCAATTGCTTCTTTACCAGTCAAACATGATGCCGTAACAGTTTCTCCATTACAATATTTTACTTTTTCAACGTTCGAAACAAATGTAATTTTGTTTTGTATTACTTCATTACATGTTTCAGCATCTATATCATAGTCTGTTACTTCTCCTTTTATATAGCTTCCAAAAAGGTAACAATATTCAGAAGAACACGCTAAATCTGAACTGCTTTCACTACTTCCACTCTTATTACATGTACTATCTACATTACTTAATGTTGCATTTGTACAACTATAGTTTGCAAATTTACCTGTTCCTGTTAGTGTTACTAATGTTGCTACTCCTGTACTTTTATTTACTGTTATTTTACATGCACTATAGTCACTTCCTAATTTTGCTAATTTCCCACATTCAGTATCTCCATTACCTGTTCCTTGAAATGTTGTATCATTATTTTCTTCTCCATTTACATTTAATGTTTGATCTACTAAATATTGTTTCTCTGCTTGTGATAGTAATAATTTTGCAGTAGATTTAAATGATCCTAGTCTTGCAGAT
>JAFVEF010000026.1 GCA_017478105.1 Bacilli bacterium
AATTACATTATTTTATTTCATGTATTATATAAATACTAAAAGTAAAATAATGAAATACATATCATATGGTTGGTTAATAATAACAAGTTTCTATACAACAATGACAATAAATCCAAATACAGAGAACTTATTATATTCATTAATAATAAGTAGTATTATAACTTATTTAATAGATAAATATTTATCACCAAAAGAAAATAATTGGTATGAGTTTATTCTAGCAGAATTACTAATAACATTTATTTGTTTAGCATTTTCAAACTCTCCATTACTAATAGTATTATTCCCATTAATGACAACAATTTTCGTTTTATATAATAAAAATTGGGAAAAAACAGATTATTTAAATATAGTTCCTATAATATCATTTTATACACACATTATTACTAATAATTATCAAAATGAAATGAGTTTATATACAGTTATTTCTTACTTAATTCCACTTTGTTTACTAATATATTTGTATTTTTCAAAGAAGAAAGAATATATGTTTTTATCATTTGCAAGTATAATATGTGCAATATCATTATTTCCAGAAAACTTATATTTAGTAATAATAAGTTTACTACTATGTGTAACGACTTACTATTTTGTTGATAATAATTATAAAAAAATATATCTATCTAGTATATATATATTACTTACAATACTTGCGAAAAAGATTATATACGATCTAAATTTAACAAACATAACCGTACTAAATATAGGTATATTTACTGCTCCGCTTATTTTAATTACAAGAACAATAATGTCAAAAGAGAATAGTGATTATAAAACAATAGAATATATAGGATTAATATTTATCTATTCATTAGCAATTCCAAAATACTCTGGAGAACCAGATGGAATGCTATTCGTATTATTGCTTCTAGTTCTAACAATAGTATCATATAATAAAAAATATGGGCCAGTATTCTTAACATCATTATGCTTCATATTAGTTAATGTCTTTCTTTTGACTAGAACATTTTGGCTATCAATTCCATGGTGGATCTATATATTATTTGTTGGATCAACACTAATCGCCTTTTCAATTAGAAATGAAATAAGTGAAAAAAATAAAAAAGAAAGTTTAATAAAAGAAGTTTCTAAAAAATTAGATTTATAGAACTTCTTTTTTTTTATAAAAAAAACATTGAAATAACCAATAAATTACATTATAATGATAATATAGGGAAAGTAAGAAAGAATAGAAAGTAGGGATTAATATGAATCAAGACAATAAAGATGAAATTGTTCAATTATATTTAGATGATATTATTCCAAATAGATTTCAACCAAGAGAAGTGTTCGATGAAAAAGCTTTAAAAGAATTAGCCGTATCAATTAAAGAACATGGTGTTATTCAACCAATAATTGTAAGAAGTGTTAATGGTAAGTACGAAATAATTGCTGGAGAAAGAAGATATAAAGCCAGTGCTTTAGCTGGATTAACTAAAATTCCTGCAATCATTAGAAACTTAGATGATAAAGAAAGTTCAAAAGTAGCATTATTAGAAAATCTACAAAGAAAAAATCTAAATCCAATAGAAGAAGCAAGAACTTATCAAAAAATATTAGAAATAGATGAAATGACTCAAGAAGAATTAGCCAAAACTATGGGTAAAAGTCAATCAGCTGTTGCCAATAAAATAAGATTATTATCATTACCTGATGAAGTACAAGAGGCATTACTAAAAGAACAAATATCTGAAAGACATGCTAGGACCTTATTACATGTATCAGATAATAGTAAACAAAAAGAATTATTAAAAAGAATAATTGATGAAAAAATGAGTGTTAGAAGTTTAGAAGAGGAAATAAGAAGTATGACACCAAAAGAAGAACCAAAAGAACCTGAAGTTATTGATCAATCAAAAGCTTTTATTAATGATAATCCAATTATGCCAACTGTAGAAATGCCAGTTGATAATTCAAATTATGGAAAAGTAACAATTGCTCCACCTGAAGGTGAAGAACAGCCTAAATTTATAAATTATGGTGAAATTGGAAAAGAAGAAGATGAGACAAATGATGATTTAGATATTATTAACTCATCAACGCCATTAAATGTAGATTTAGATGAATTAAAAGCTACAGCATCTGACATTAAACCTGCAAGTGGAAGTTCTGATTTAGATAGCTTCCTAAATATTGGAAACTACTCAAATGAAAATGCAAATAATAATTTCTTAACACCTGCAGAAAAGATAGTAAAAACAGATCCTTTAGTAGAAGAACCAACTACTTCAGATTATTTTAAAACACCAGATTTATCAAATGTTGAATTACCAACACCTATAATTGCTAATGAAACAGTTGAAGAAAAAAGCCAAGTACAATATACATTAGCAGATGCAGTAGAAAAAATAAAAGGAGTAGTAGAAGATATCAAAGCTCATGGAATGAATATAGAATTAGATGAAATGAATTTTGATAAGAATCTTCAAATGATTATAAAAATAGATAAAAATAATAATTAAAGTAGAATTATAATAAAAGAATTCTACTTTTTTTTTGAAAATCATTTAAAAAAAAAGTATTCTTTGGTACAATATATTAAGTAATATGAAAATGGGTGATTAGATGGGAAAGGTTATATCATTAGTAAATCAAAAAGGTGGAGTAGGAAAAACAACAACAAGCATAAATCTTTCTGCGTCATTAGCAGTTTTAGGAAAAAAAGTATTGTTGATAGATTTGGATCCTCAAGGAAATACCACTACTGGAGTAGGTATTAATAAAGGTGAAATTGAAAAAAGTATATATGAAGTTTTAATAGGAGAATCTAAAATAGAAGAAGCTATGATTAAAACAAAATATAAGAACTTGTATCTTTTACCTGCAACTATTAACTTAGCAGGATTAGAATATGATTTTAGTGAAAAAAGTAGAAATGAAAAAGGATTTCAAAAAGGAGAACAACTAAAAATAAAATTAGCTGATATAAAAGATAGTTTTGATTATATTTTATTAGATTGTCCACCATCATTAGGAATCATAACAACAAATGCTTTAACAGCATCAAATTCAGTAATTATTCCAGTACAATGTGAATTCTTTGCATTAGAAGGAATAACTCAATTACTAAAAACAATAATGCTTGCTCAAAAGAATTTAAATCCAACATTAGACATAGAAGGAGTATTATTAACAATGTTAGATTCAAGAACTAATTTAGGATTTGAAGTTGTAGAAGATATAAGAAAATTCTTTAAAGAAAAAGTATATAATACAATAATTCCAAGACTTATTAAATTAACAGAAGCTCCATCACATGGAGAACCAATTATTGTATATGAACCTAATAGTAGAGGTTCACAAGCTTATTTAAATTTAGCAAAGGAAGTGATTGAAAGAAATGGAAAATAATGAATCAGGAATTCCTAAAAGAAGAGCACTTGGTAGAGGATTAGAAGAACTATTTAATAACGAAATATTGGATTATAATACAGTAGAAGAAAAAATAGTAGAAGAAACTCCAAAAGATGCAATAACTATGATAAACATAGATGAGTTAAGAAGTAATCCATATCAACCAAGAAAAGACTTTAATGAAGAAGCTTTAAAAGAATTAGCAGAATCAATAAAAGAACATGGTGTATTTCAACCTATAATTGTTAAAAAAGCAATAAAAGGATATGAAATAATTGCTGGAGAAAGAAGAGTAAAAGCATCAAAACTAGCAGGATTAAAAGAAGTTCCAGCAATAATAAGAGATTTTAATGACACACAAATGATGGAGATTGCTTTATTAGAAAATTTACAAAGAGAAAACCTAAATGCCATCGAAGAAGCAATTGCCTATAAAAAACTTATAGAAACTCTATCATTAACCCAAGATAGTTTAGCTAAAAGATTAGGTAAAAGTAGAAGTCATATAACAAATATGCTTGGAATATTAACATTACCTGAATCAATTCAAAAAGATATAATTGATAAAAAAATATCAATGGGACATGCTAGAGTACTAAGTAAAATAGAAAGTAAAGAACAACAACTTGAATTAGCAAAACGCATTGTGGAAGAAGGAATAAGTGTCAGAAAACTAGAAGAATTAGAACAACAACCAACAATTATAAAAAGTAATCCTCAAAAAGAAAGAAAAAAAGAGCCTAATGAATATAGCTATTTAGAAGAAGAATTAAGTGAAAAACTAGGAACAAAGGTAGTTATAAGAAAAAATAAAATGGAGATTAGTTTTGTTAATTCTAACGATCTAAATAGATTATTAGAATATATGAATATTGAGGTGGAATAGTAAATGTTAAAGGTATTTGGATATAGTATTAGTATTAAACATATTGTCCTACCAATTTTATATATTACAATAGGTATTATTACTTTTAAGTTTTTAAAACACATTATTACTAAATCAACACAAAGAAGGACAAATTTAAAAGCTACACAAAAACAAAGAATAAATACTATTGCAATTTTATTAACAAATATAATAAAATATCTAATTGTTATTTTAGTAATTATTTCTTTATTATCTGTATTTGGAATAAATGTTGGATCAATACTAACAGGACTTGGTATTGGAACTGCCATTATAGGACTTGCTTTCCAAGATTTAGCAAAAGACTTAATTGCTGGAGTTAATATAATTACTGAAGGAAAATACGAAATAGGAGATACAATTGAAGTAGACGGTTTTATGGGAGAGGTAACATTTATAGGATTAAGGACAACAAGAATAAGAAATTATAAAGGTGCTACTAAAATAATTGCTAATCACTACATGGATAATCTTATAAATTATAGTAATAATAAATCTTTAGCAGTAATAGATGTAGGTATATCTTATGAAAATAAAGAAGAAGATATAGAAAAAGCATTTGAAAACTTATTTAAAAGACTTGAAGGAAAAATTCCAAATGCTACTAAAGCCCCAGAAGTATGGGGAGTAAATGAATTATCTGACTCATCTGTAATATATCGTGTTGTAGTTGAAACTGAGCCAATGAAACACATTGCTACAGAAAGATTTATGAAAAAAGAAATCAAAAAAGAATTTGATGCTTCAAAAATAAAAATCCCATATACACAAATAGAGGTGCACAATGGAAAATAAGAATTATGAACTAGGTTCCATCGTTATAATGAAAAAACAACATCCCTGTGGAACAAACGAATGGGAAATTGTTAGAGTAGGAGCCGATATAAAAATAAAATGTGTTAATTGTGGTAGAACAGTATTATTGCCACGAGTTGAATTTAATAAAAAATTAAAGAAAATAAAAAATAATGAATAGAAAGGATTATTATGAGAGAAAAACCTAAATTAAAATTAAAAAAGTTTTATTTCCATCCAATAACAGTTTTTCTATTTTTAATACTTCTTATAGTAGTAGTTAGTGGAATTTTAAGTGCTTTTCAAACTCAAGCAACCTATAATACTATAAATACTAGTACTAAAGAATTAGAACCAGTATTAGTTACAGTAGAAAATTTATTCTCATTTGATGGATTAAAATTTATAATAAGTGATGCCTCTAGAAACTTCTTAAGTTTTGGGCCACTAGGAATGTTATTATTGTCATTATTAGGAATAACAATATCAGAAGCAACAGGGTTTATAGAATGTTTAACTAAAAGACATATTAGTAAAATACCTCAAGAAACATTCACATTTCTAGTTTTACTAATATGTACAATATCTTCACTTATAAATGAAGTAGGATATGCTATACTAATACCGCTAATTGCCCTTATATACTTTATAAATAATAGAAATCCTATCTTAGGAATAATTACTGCTTTTTGTGGAGTAGCTTTCGGATATGGAGTTTCAATCTTTGTAGGATCAATGGAAGTACAACTAATAAATTACACAAAAATAGCAGCTAGATTAATAGATGAAAATGCTCATATAGCTTTAACATCAAATCTAATCTTTATCATGGTAGCAACAATTATAATATCTATAGTAGGAACTATTATTATTGAAAGAATAATTGCTCCAAGAATTGGAAAATATAAAAAAGATGATGAATTTTCTAAAACTGAACAATATAGAATAGCAAGTATAGAAGAAGAAGAACAAAAACAAATTGAAAAAGAAAAAAATGAAAAAAGAGGTTTACGCTTTGCTTTAATTGCCTCAATAATCATATTATTTATCTTTGTTTATTCTTTAATACCAAAACTACCTTTTTCTGGAATGTTATTAGATATGAAAGAAAAAACATATTTAAATCAATTATTTGGAGATAACTCATATTTTCAAGATGGTTTTTCTTATATGGTTTCCTTATTCTTAATAATAGCTGGAATATCATATGGAATTGGTAGTAAATCAATAAAGAGTGATAAAGAACTTATTGATAATTCAAGTAAAAAATTCTCAAATATAGGAAGTATGATTATTCTAATATTTGTTGTAAGTCAATTTGTAGCAATATATAGAAAAAGTAATATAGGTCCTGTTATAACATCTTGGTTAGCATCTTTATTAGGACATTTACAACTAACAGGAATACCTTTAATTGTTATAACAATGATATTTATAGCTATATCAAATTTATTCTTAACCTCAACTGCTAATAAATGGATGATCTTTTCTCCAGTAGTTGTACCAATGTTTATGCAATCTAACATCTCACCACAATTTGCTCAAATTGTCATGAGAGTAGCAGATTCAATGACAAAGGGATATACACCTTTATTAGCATCATTTGTAATATACATTGGCTACTTAAATATTTATAATTTAAATAAAACAAAACCATATACAATAAAAAAATCATTAAGTTTATTAACTCCATATTTTGTGATAATATCTATCACTTGGATTTTACTAGTTGTAGGATGGTATATAACAGGATTACCAATAGGAGTTGGAGTATATCCAACATTATAAAAACATTTCCCTAAAAAGAAATGTTTTTTTCTATAAAAAAAGGTGTTATAATATACAAAGAAAAGAGGGATAATATGAGTTTAACAGCCGGAATAGTAGGATTACCCAATGTTGGTAAATCAACCTTATTTAATGCCATAACAAATCAAAAAATACTAGCAGAAAACTATCCTTTTGCGACAATAGAACCAAATGTTGGAGTTGTAACAGTTCCAGATGAGCGAATGGATAAATTAAAAGAAATGTATAATCCAGATAGATTTATACCAACAGCATATGAATTTACTGATATTGCTGGATTAGTAAAAGGAGCCTCTAAAGGAGAAGGATTAGGAAACAAGTTTCTATCTCATATTAGAGAAACAGATGCCATTGTAGAAGTAGTTAGATGTTTTGATGATGGAAAAATAATCCATGTAGAAGGTTCAGTTGATCCAATAAGAGATATAGAAACAATTAATCTAGAATTAGCTATAGCCGATTTAGATATTATAAATAATCGTCTAGAAAGAGTATCAAAAAAAGCAAGAACTACAAAAGATAAAAATGATTTATTAGAAGAAGAAATCTTAGAAAAATGTAAGAAATCTTTAGAAGAAAATAAACCATTAAGACAACTAAACTTAACAGAAGAAGAAAAAAAAGTAATCAAATCATATAGTTTTCTAACTCTAAAACCAATTATATATCTTGCAAACATTAAAGAAAGTGAATTAGATAATCCAGATAATGAATATGTAAAAAAAGTTAAAGAATATGCAAAACTAGAAAATGCAAGAGTTGTAAGTTTATGTGCCAAAATAGAAGAAGAACTAAGTGAATTATCTAAAGAAGATAAAAAAGAGATGCTAGAAGGACTTGGTCTAAGTGAAAGTGGACTTGATAAACTAATAAAAGCAACATATGATATTTTAGGATTAGCAACATACTTCACCGTTGGGAAAGATGAAGTTAGAGCATGGACATTTAAAAAAGGCATGAATGCAAAACAGTGTGCAGGAATCATCCATACTGATTTTGAAAAAGGATTTATTAAAGCTGAAGTTATTTCTTATACTGATTTAATTGAATGTGGAAGTGAATTAAAAGTAAAAGAAGCCGGAAAAGCTAGACTTGAAGGAAAAGATTATTTAATGCAAGATGGAGATATCTGTCACTTTAGATTTAACGTATAAAAAAACGAGTTACTTACTTAAAGTAAACTCGTTTTCTAATGGTTTAACAACTTCTTCATATAACTTATCTAAACTATCATATCCAACAGCATATTCACTATGATCCATATTAAAATAATAAATAGGAGCTGAAATATTAGGATTACCAATATCATGTGCAACACTTTCCTTATGGATATTATTATAAATAACAGGAACATATAAATTATATGTAGTTTCTCCATTACTATAAATAACTTTATAAACAGGAATTAATCTATTTGCTTTATCATTATAAAGTAAATACATAGTTTCACGTTTCATAGATCCTTTCATATGAAAATCAAATAAAGTTTTATCTTCGCCACTTATAGCTATAGTAGAAGTAGTATCAATAAATGAATAATCAAAATTCTCTATTTCTTCAATTGAATGTAATAAGGCATCTTCTGACACTTTACTACCTTTACTATTATTTTTACTATTACTATTGCTATTATTATTAAAAACATTCAAGAAAATCATTAAAGCAATAAAAATAATAAATATAGAAGCAAAAACAAAAGGAATAATACTAAATAATTTAAAAGGCTTAGAAACAGTATCATAAATCAAATTAAACTTTTCAACATCATCTAAATCTCTTTCAATTTCAAATGCTCTTTTACAATAATCACATTTACAACTTTTATCATTTTCATCAAAAGATAAACTTGCTCCACAATTAGGACATTTTTTTTCAATTATTCTCATAAATCCTCCAAATAATAATTTCTAAAAGTATTTTATCACAAATCATAAAAATATGATATACTCTAATTAAGAAAGGTAAAAGAGGTAATATGGAAAAGAAGTTAAAAGTTATAGTAGTTTCAATAATTGGAGTAGGATTAATATTGCTAGGATATTCATTAAATGGTGAAAAAAAGCCCGAAGTACTAGCAAACGTAGGAACAAAGGGAGACATAGTTGAAACAATAGAATCAACAAAGAAAACCTTTTCAATACAAAACAGAAAAATAGTTTTAACTCCAGAAGAATCTAAAATTATTGGCGTTAATTACGTTGACGCAGAGGATTTACATTGGTATTCAGAAGATGAAAATATTGCTACTGTAGATGAAGTAGGAAATATTTTTGGAAAAAACACAGGAACTACCAATATTGTAGCTGAAAAAGCCGCAGATGATTATGTTAAATGTGAAATTGAAGTTATAAAAGAAGAAAAAACAACAAAATCAAAAACTTCTAGTAAAGAAATAGAGGTAACAGGATTAATATTAAATGAAACAAATGTCACTATGAGAGAGGATGAAACAAAACAATTAGAAATTAGTATATATCCCGAAGAAGCTACAGACAAAACAATTGTATGGAGTAGCTCTAACAATGATATTGTAAGCGTTAAAGATGGGCTATTAACTGCTCATAGCATTGGCGAAGCAAAAATAACAGCTACAAATAAAAAAAGTGGAAAAAGTGTAATTAGTAAAGTAAAAGTTTTAGAAAGTAATATTCCTAAAAAAATAAATATTTCAAGTAGTGAAATAACCCTAGGAACAGGATCTAGTGACCCAGTAAGTTTATCAGCAACAATAGAACCAGAAACGGCAGAAAATAAAACAGTTACATGGACTAGTGATAATAATGATGTTGCAACTGTTGATTCTAATGGTACTGTTAAAGGAATACATAGTGGAACAACAGTAATAAGAGCAACAACAGTTAACGGACTTACTGCAGAATCAAGAGTTACCGTAACAAGTACAGAAAGACTACACTTTATTCCAGTAAAAGATAATATGTATGACACATCAGCACATGGTGATGCAATCCTTTTAGAATCAGATGGCTATTATGCGATGATAGATACAGGGCATCCAAGCACGTTTGAATCTGGAAAATCAAACAATATCTTAAAATATCTTGCTAAAAGAGGAATATATGAAGGTGGATATCCATTAGATTTTATTTTATTAACACACATGCATGGTGATCACTATGGTGGAGTAATACCTATTATGCAAAGCAAAATAACTGTAAAAAAATTCTATATGAAAAGATATAGTTCAACTCTTGGAAAACTATATGAAGGAGATTATAAAAAAGTATTATTTTGTGCAAGAGATGGAGCATCTGGATGTAAACCAGCAGAAAGCTTTGAATTTACACAAACAATTGATAATCCAGCTTGTCCTAACGGTAGCAATACAGCAAATAGTAATTTTAATTGTACCGCACAACTATACTTCCATAATATGTCAATAAAATTATATAATACAGGTTATGTTCAAAGATATACAGAAGAAGGAAGCAAACTAGTTCCTGATATAGGTCCAAATGGAAAGCATTATAAGTGTCTAAAGAAAGATTCAACAGGAAAATATCAAAGACATAATACAAATTATGAATCGATATATCAGTATATCCAAGTAAATAACCACAAGATAGTACTAGCTGCAGATGCACTTGGAACCTTAACAGAAACTCCAGTAAAAGAAGGAGAATTTGAAAGTGATCGTTGGTATTCTCAAATATTAAAAGATTCAGGACCAAATATTGATATTTTAAAAGCACCACACCATGGTGATCCAAATGGTGATAAGAATTATTATACTAAATTCAATCCAAAATCAGTTGTAATAACAAATAATACTACAAGATTTGAGCCAAAAAAATTAAATGAAAAACTACAAGCAAATAAAGCTAGAAAGTATTTTGTAGAATACTATGAAAATAATCAAGATGTAAAAACTCTATACGCTGATGTAACAAATCCTGAAATTAAATTTGCAAGATTACCTATACATAATTAAAGAATATTTCAAAATATTCTTTTTTCTTAATATTAATTTTATACAATACATAGTGACCCCCTAAATCACTATGTATTTTTGTTTTGTAGTATAATATGTAACTTGAAAAGGAGGTGAAATAATATGTGGTCAAGTTATCAAGAAATGTATCTTAATACTAAAAATGAAAAGTTAATCATTGATAAAAGATTAGAGATGGTTAGATCTGCTCATGAAATTGGTATTAAACCTACTGCTAGATTATTTAAATGTTCTAAGAACGTAGTTAAAAAATGGTGTAAAAGATATGCATTATATGGTTTGAAAGGACTTAAAGATTTATCTAGACGTCCTAAACACTCTCCTAAAAGAATTTCAGATGAAGATATTATTAAAATTAATGATTGTGTTGATGATGCTAAGAATAAGAAAAAATATATTACTGTTAATAATGTTAGAAGAAAAACTAAGATAACTAATCATTCTGATACTACAATTAACAGATACATTAATAAAGCTTGTAATGGTAAGAAAAATAAAAAACATATTAAAGAATCATCAGATGTTTCTTGGAAAAACAATATAGAACCATTTATGTATTGGCAGGTAGATATCAAATATCTTACTGATATTGATAATCTTAAACCATTTTTCAAGAAGAATAATGATCGAAATTTAATGAAGTTTCAAATAACAGCGAGAGATTTAGCCACAGGGTTCCCAATAGTAGCTTACTGTAATGAAAAATCAGTTACTTATACAAAAATGTTTTTGGAAAATATTTTTTATGAATTCTTAAAGCAATTTAAATATTTAAATCTTAAAGAAATTAAAGTACAAACAGATAATGGATTTGAGTTTACTAATAGATATCTTAAAACGAAAGGCAAAACACCTGAGACAAGTACTTTTACATTATTTATTGAAAAGCACTTTAAAAAACATAAAACAAATCCACCAGGTTGTCCTACTTGGGATAGTGATGTAGAATCATTTCACTGGTCAATAGAAAGGGATTGCCTAGCTTGGGATGATATAGTGGATAATGAAACATTAATCAAATATACAACAGAATATATTGAAAGATACATTAATACAGAAATAAAGTCTAGAGGATACTCTCCACTAGACAAAATAAAAACGGCTTTAGAAATTGATAAGATCAACATTCCAAAGCCACAGCTATTAACTGTGTAATCTCCCCAGATCACAGTTAATAGTTTATCATAAATAACATAAAAAGTAAAAAAATAGTCAATGACGACGAAGTCGTTAATTTTAATCATTGACTATTTTAACGAAATTACAATATTAAAACAATTAAGGCAAACTTGTCCTTAATTGTTATCAAACAAATAATTTCTATATTCATAGAAAATTAATAAATTTATATTATGGGGTCACGATGTCTTGACAAACTTCA
>JAFVEF010000027.1 GCA_017478105.1 Bacilli bacterium
ATGGTTATCAAATTTATTATAACATTGGTCTTTATTTTTTTATGTTCTTCCCCAAATAATTTTACACTATGTACGTTTATGGTATTTTGACAAAGATATAAAAGTATGATATTATGTATACAGATGAGGGAAACTTCATAAAATAAAAAAGGGAACATTCAGTTTTGCAAAGTTGAATGTCTACCCTAAATTTGGGATTTGACACTTAATCAGTGCTGATTAGAGTGTCATTTTTTTATTACTAAAACCAGTAAGGTTAAGAGTAGTAAAATGAGTGATATATAGCGAAGCAACTTTATGTTGTATTCACGTTTTTTCATTCTCTCAAACCTCCTCATATATTTCTAGATACCATACAGATACCAAAGATTCGAAAGAATTTGATAATTATAATTGTTTACTTTAGTTTGTATGCGTTTATGGTATTTTGACAAAGATATAAAAGCATGATATTCTGTATACAGATGAGGGAAACTTCATAAAATAAAAAAGGAACACTTAATTTTCAGAGGTTGAGTGTTACCCAAAAATTTTTGGTTTGCACCTATCTCAATGTTGAGTTAGGTGCTTCTTTTATTTAATAGATTATCTTTAATAAAACTATTCATAATAATACCTCCTATGATTATAATTACTATTAATATTTTTTTATAAATAATAATCACCTCTAATTATTTTTTTTATATCATAGATTTCATGATACAATGATAATAAGAGGAGATAGGAAATGGATAAAATATTAGAAGAAGCATTAAGAATGGAAGCAAAAAGACAAGAAGAAAACATTGAATTAATTGCATCAGAGAATTATGTATCAGAGGATATATTAAAGTTACAAGGAAGTATACTTACAAATAAGTATGCTGAAGGATATCCTAATAAAAGATATTATGGTGGTTGTGAATACATAGATATTTTTGAAAAAAAGGCTATTGAATATGTTACGGAATTATTTAATTGTAAATATGCTAATGTTCAACCACACTCAGGAAGTAGTGCTAATATGGCAGTATATCGTGCTTTATTAAAACATGGTGATAAAGTAATGGGAATGAATTTATCTCATGGTGGTCATTTGACTCATGGACATCCAATTAATTTTAGTGGAATGGATTATAAAATAGTTCCATATAATGTGAATAAAGATACTGGAAGAATAGATTATGATGAATTAGAAAAAATTGCGATTAAAGAAAAACCTGATATGATTATTGCTGGATGTAGTGCTTATTCAAGAGAAATTGATTTTAAAAGATTTAAAGAAATAGCAGATAAATGTGATGCATATTTAATGGTGGATATGGCACATATTGCTGGTTTAGTTGCGGCTGGTTTACATCAAAGTCCATTTCCTTATGCTGATGTGGTAACTTCTACAACACATAAAACATTAAGGGGGCCACGTGGTGGAATTATACTTACTAATTCCAAAGAAATAATAAATAAAATAAATAAAACTATATTCCCAGGAATACAGGGAGGTCCTTTAATGCACGTAATAGGAGCTAAAGCAGAATGTTTCTATGAAGCATTACAAAAAGAATTTGTAGATTACCAAAAACAAGTTGTTAAAAACGCTAAAGCTATGGCTAATAGTTTTATTAATGATAATGTAAATATAATTTCTGGTGGAACTGATAATCATATGTTTTTAGTTGATGTTAAATCATCATATAATATTTCTGGTAAATTAGCAGAAAAAACACTTGATAATATTCATATAACATGTAATAAAAATACTATTCCATATGATCAAGAATCACCTTTTGTAACAAGTGGTATAAGAATAGGTACTCCTGCTATGACTACTAGAGGGTTAAAGGAAGAAGATTTTGAACTTATAGAGTATATTATAAATAGAAGTTTAACTAATATAGATAATGAATATGTTCAAAATGATTGTAAGGAAAAAGTATTACAATTAACAAGAAAATATCCTATAAATAAAAATAATATATAGGTTATAATAATTGGAGATTTTTATGAAAAATAATAAAGTTATTTTATTGATTATAGCGATTGCTATTATTTTAATAGTTTTAATTACTTTTAAAATTATTAATTCTAAAAAGGAAGAAAATATAAAGAGAAAATGTGTTCCTTTTACTGGTGGAGCTTTTCATCTTATTTTTAATACTAATAGTGAAGAAAGTATTGATCCTATGCATGTTTGTATTGCTTGTAGTCCTGATAGTTATGATGAGTTACCTATTCCTGTTAGAGAAGGATATACTTTTGATGGGTGGTATTATGATAAAGAATTAAAAGAAAAAATAGAGTTTACAAATACTAGATTTTTTACTCCTGTTCCGGAATATGATAAGAATAAATGTAGGATTGGATATCAAGATATAGAAATATATGCAAAATGGCATAAAGAATAGGATTTATTATTATGATAAGAAAGATAAAACAGTTGTATTAAAACATAAAAAGTAGAATACTTATTAGTTTTCTGTTATAATAAGCCATATAAGGAGGCTTTTATGGATATTTTTAAAGAAATTAAGAAACAGGCAGAGGATATTTTAAAAGATGATAAGAAAAAAGAACAAGCTGGTGATGCAGTTGAAAATCTTTTAAAAGAAGCAAAAAAACACGTTAAAGATGAAAATAGTGGAAAGACTATTGATAAACTTATAAAGACGGTTGATGATGCAACTACTTCTAAGAAAAGTGATAAAAAATAGTAATATTTTTATAGTTTTAACACATAATAATAGTGTCACATATAAGTGACATTATTTTTTAATTATTTTTAGCACTTTAACTTGACAAGTGCTAAAAATGGTGTTAATATTAAATTGTAGTTGAGATACTACAGGTATTACATTTTAAAATTGTGCTACCAAAAGATAACACAAGTTATGAAAGGAAGATGATATTTATGATGTTAATGCCAAGAAGAGATTTTGATTTATTTGAAGATGACTTTTTTAGAGATGATTTTTTCAAAGGAGAAAAAAACATGTTAATGAAGACTGATATAAAAGAAACAGATAATAGTTATATTCTAGATATAGATTTACCTGGTTATAAAAAGGAAGATATAAAAATTGATATTACTGATGGATATTTAACTATTAATGCTAAAACATCTAATGAAGTTAAAGATGAAAAAAAAGGAAAATATGTAAGACGTGAAAGATTTTCTGGAGAAGCTACTCGTAGTTTCTATGTTGGTGATGATGTTAAAGAAGATGAGATTAAAGCTAGCTTTAAGAATGGTATTTTAAATCTAGAAGTACCTAAGATGGATCCAGAAGAAAAGAAACAAGATAAGAAATATATTGAGATAAGTGATTAAGAGACATTTGTCTCTTTTTAATTTTTATGTTATGATTATTTCACTTAGGAGGGGTCTAGATGATAGTTAAAGATAATGAAGGAATAAGACTAGATACGTATTTATCTGAAAAGTTAGATTTATCACGTAGTAAAGTACAAAAGTTAATTAAAGATGGTAAAGTATTGGTGAATAGTAAATCTGTAAATAGTTCTTATTCTGTTAAATTAAATGATGAAATTGTAGTTAATGATGAACTTGATTATGAAATACATGTTGAAGCTGAAAATATCCCAATTAATATTGTTTATGAAGACGATGATTTAATAATTATAAATAAAGAAAGTGGAATGGTTGTTCATCCGGCACCAGGTCATTATACTGGAACTTTAGTTAATGCATTACTTTATAAGTATCCACTAGAAGGTGGAGAAAATTTTAGACCAGGAATTGTACATAGATTAGATAAAGATACTAGTGGTTTAATGTTAGTTGCTAAGAATAGTTGGACTCTAGAAAAACTATCAGAAATGATATCTAAAAAAGAAGTAGAAAGAAAATATCTAGCAATAGTAGATGGTGTTATTAAACATGAAACTGGAACTATTGATGCTCCTATAGGAAGAGATCCTAATAATAGACAAAAGATGAAAGTAACTGATATTAATTCAAAAGATGCAATTACTCATTTTAAAGTATTAGAAAGATTTTCTAATAATACTTTAATTGAATGTATATTGGAGACTGGAAGAACTCATCAGATTAGAGTACATATGGCTTATATTGGTTTTCCAGTTAATAATGATCCTATTTATGGAAGAGGAAAAGCTACTTCTTTTGGACAAATGTTACATTCATATTCTATTAAATTAAAACATCCTAGAACTAATAAAGAATTATTTTATACAATAGATGTACCTAAAGAGTTTCAAGAAAAGATTAATGAATTAAGAAAAGAGGGTTAACCTCTTTTTATTTGACTTTTTTTTATTACTGTCTTATTATAATTATAGTCTTGAAAAATAAAGGCTTTAGTGATATAATATAAACCAATTTTGAGGGGGATAATTTGTGAATAAAGAAGAATTGATTGCATTAAAAGAAAAGCTATCAAAACTAAGTGAAGAAGAAAAAAAACAAAGAGATTTATATTTAAGAGATCTTGCATTAGGTAAAATACAAGGACCAATGACTGGATATGCTAGCATAGATAAACCTTGGCTTAAGCATTATCCATCAGACTTATTATTGAGTGATGTTTCAGAAAAGGGTATTTATGATTATCTTTTATCTAGAAACCATAATTTGAATACTGTGGCTATTAATTATTTTGGAAATAAAATAACATTTGGGGATTTTTTTAAGCGAATTGATACTGTTTCTAAATCATTTCTTGAAATGGGTATAAAAGAAGGAGATATTGTTTCAATTATGCTTGCTAATACTCCAGAAAATGTTATATCTATATATGCATTAAATAAAATTGGTGCTATTCCTAATATGATAGATTTAAGACAAAAGGAAAATAAATTAGTTCATTATATAAATTCATCAGATTCTAAAATGGTAATTTGTACAGATTTGTTTTTAAATAATTTGGATGAAGTTGCAAATGAAATAAATGTAGATAAAATAGTTGTTTCTTCTCCGTTTGATTCTATGCCTTTACCATTAGAATTGTTTATTAAAATGACTAGAAAACAGTATAAGCCTAAAAATTTGTCTTATATTAAGTGGAAAGATTTTGAAAGAAAAGGTCTTAAATCAAATTTATCATCTAATTATAAATCTAATTCAGAAGACCCAGCATGTATAGTTCATACAAGTGGTACTACAGGAATCCCTAAAGGTGTCGTATTAACAAATAGATGTTTTAATGCAATGGTTTTAGAATACAAAGATGTTATAGTCAAAACAAAAACAGGTGATAGAATTTTGTGCCAAGTACCACCTTTTCTTGCTTATAGTGCTATTATGGCTTTGCATCTACCTTTATCATTAGGAGTATCACTTGAGATGCTTCCTGATTATCAACCTGAAAAATTTGCTGATAATATATATAAACATAAGACTGCACATGCAGTTGCAGGTCCTGCTGATTGGAACAATTTCTTATCAGATGAAAAAGTTTCTAAAAGAGATTATAGTTTTTTAGTAACGATGGGAAGCGGAAGCGATAAAATTGATACTAATGTAAGACATAGAATTGATGAGGTGTTATCTAAATCAGGATGTAAGAGTCACGTTTTTGAAGGATATGGTATGACTGAGGTTGGATCTGCTGCTGTAACAAATTTACCTTATTATATAGTTGATGATAGCGTTGGAATACCTTTAGCAAAAATGAGTGTGATGATTTACGATAATGAAAACGATTGTGAGTTGCCATATAATTCTGTTGGAGAAATATGCTTGTCTGGTAGTACAATGATGAAGGAATATTATAAAAATCCTGAGGCTACAAATGATACGATAAGATTACATTCTGATGGAAAATATTGGGTTCATAGTGGTGATTATGGTTATATTAATTCAGATGGAAATTTATTCTTAAAAGGTAGAATTAAAAGAATAATTGTTACTTATGAAGGATTTAAGGTGTCACCAAATGATATTGAAAAAGTTTTGATGAATACTGGATTGGTTTCTGAGTGTTGTGCTGTTGGAATTAAAGATAATCAAAATGGTTATGGAGCAATTCCTGTTGCTAATGTTGTTTTAAATAAAAATGCATTTTTGGAAGATGAAAATGAAATAGTAAAAAAATTAGAAATGGCATGCGCGGTAGCTTTAACTGAAAGGTATAGACCTAGAAGTATAATTGTGAGAGATTCTCTACCAATGACAGATGTTGGTAAAATAGATTATAGAGCATTGGAAGATATTTGTAATTCGGAACAATGTGTTAAAATTAAAAAGAAGTAGTACTCTTTTTTTTTTTTGTGATATAATTTACCTATAGTAGAGGTGTGTCTTATGGTGAATAGTAATATTATTTTTGCTTTATGTAGTTTTTTTTATGTCATTTTGATTTGTGTAATGTATTTTTCCAAAAAACGTGTAGATAATGAAGAAAACAAAATATATTCTTTGTTAATTGTTTGCAATTTAATTGGTTTATCTCTTGAACTTTTAAGCGCTTGTTTGAGTTTTTATGGCCCTGCAACTAATTCAGTAAGATTTATTGTTTTTAGACTTATTAATGTTTATTTTCTTACTTGGCTATCACTTTTTACTCTTTATATTTTTGTTATTTCCGTTGATGAAACCAAGATTAAAGCTAGCAAATCTAAATTACTAAAAATGCTATTATTAGTTTATTTAGTTCTACTGTTGCCTGTTTTGATATTACCTTTACATGTGAAAAAAATACACGGCTATATTGCTTATACTTATGGACCTTCTATTTACTTTTTATATGGCGTTTCTTTTGTGATGTTGTTTATTTGTTTACTTCTTTTTGCCTTTAATTTTAAAAAAATTGGGAATAAAAAATATTTACCTTTGTTAACTTTCTTCTTTTTGGGTTTAATAGTTGCTTTAGTTCAAATCCAAATTCCAGAATTAATAATTATGTCTTCCATGGAAGCTTTTGTTACGGTTATGATGTTTCATACTATAGAAAATCCTGATGTTAAGATGATACAAGAGTTAGAGGTTGCTAGGGAACAGGCTGATAAAGCTAATCGTGCTAAGACTGATTTCTTGAGTAGTATGTCTCATGAGATTCGAACTCCATTAAATGCGATTGTTGGATTTAGTAGTGAAATACAAGAAGCTAATACTTTGGAAGAAGCTAAAGAAAATGCAGGAGATATAGTAAGTGCTTCTGATACCCTTCTAGAAATAGTTAATGGAATATTAGATATATCTAAGATAGAAGCTGGTAAAGTAGAGATAGTTAATTCTCCTTATAATGCTCCTAACGTATTTGAAGAACTTGCTAAACTTATTACACCTAAGATGAATGAAAAAGGATTAGATTTTACTTATAATATTGCTCCTGATTTACCTAAGACTTTATTTGGTGATCATGCAAATATTAAAAAGATTGTTACTAATTTGTTAAGTAATGCTTGTAAATACACTGATAAAGGTTTTGTACATTATGAAGTAAATTGTGTAAATACTGATAAAGTTTGTAAATTAGTTATTTCTGTTGAAGATTCAGGTCGAGGAATTAAGAAAGATAGTGTAGATAAAATGTTTACTAAATTTCAAAGACTTGATGAAGATCGAAATACTACAATTGAAGGAACTGGTTTAGGACTTGCGATTACAAAACAGTTAATAGAGTTAATGGGTGGAAAAATAATTGTTCATACTGTTTATGGTGAAGGGTCTAAATTTACAGTTGTATTAAATCAAAGAATAGAAGCTGCTGAAGTTTTAGATGAGAAGAAAGTTAAATCTACTCTAGATCTTAAAGATTTACGTATATTAGTAGTTGATGATACTGCATTAAATATTAAAGTATGTGATAAATTACTTCAAAGATTTGGGGCAAATAATATAGTTAATAGTGAAAGCGGCTTTGATTGTTTAGATAGAATTAAACGTGGAGAAGTTTATGATTTAATTCTTCTTGATGATATGATGCCAAAGATGAGCGGGGTAGAAACTCTTAAACATTTAAAAGAAATACCTGGATTTAGAACTCCAACTATTGCTTTGACAGCTAATGCAATTACAGGAATGCGAGAAAAATATTTAGCAGATGGATTTGATGATTATCTAGCTAAGCCAATTGAAAAAACTCAACTTATTCAAGTTGTTAATCAAGTCTTAGGTAGAAGTGCTACTGAAGAGATTAGTGTAAGTAAGGTAGAGGAAAAAATAAAACAAGAAGACAACAAAGAATTGAACGAAGAAGCTTCTAAGAATGGAGTTATTCCAGTTGAAGATAATATTGAAGAAAAATTAGGATCTCAAGTAGAAAGAGATTATCTTGAAAAAACAGCTAAAATGAAACCAATAGTCGATGAAGATAATTCTAATGAAAATAATACCAAAATTGAGACTATTCCTGTTGTGGATATTGATATACCGACTGAGTCACTTGAGAAGGTTTATGATCGTAAATATTTAGAAGATAATGGTGTTGATGTTAATCATGGATTAGAATTACTTGGAGATATGGAAATGTATAATTCTACTATGAGTGATTTTGTTAGTGAAGTATCTAATAAATGGGATGATATTGTTAAATATAAAAATAATGGTGATATTGAACAATATTCTATACTTGTTCATTCTCTAAAGAGTGATTGTAAATACTTAGGATTTATGAGATTAGCTGATATAGCTTATGAACATGAATTAAAGAGTAAAGATAAAGATTATAAATATATAACTGATCATTTTAATGAATTAGAAAATGAATTTAATAAAGTATATAGAATTGCTTCTAATTATGTAGAAAAAAACAAGTAATTATTACTTGTTTTTTTAAGCATTTAAAAAGAAAATAGATAATGATAAGATAGTTGCGAATAATGATAATAAAATATAAGCATATAATATTTTAGATATTTTATTATTTAAAAGTGAAGTTTCTTCATATAAAAATAATGTAGAGATTAAAGTTCCTAAACAAGATACAAATCCTAAAAAGTTATTTTTTAATCCAAAGAATACTAGAGTATAACTTTGATTAAATAGATAATTAATTAGTAAAGTAATCTTATAATTTTTAGATATATCTTTCCATTTATATGAAGTAATAATAGTATAAACTGTTATAGCAATTAATATATAAATAATAGTCCATGCTATTGGATAAAAGATTTGTGGTGGGGCGAAAAATGGTGTTTTAATTTTATCATAATATTTATAATCTACGGGTATTATATTATTTAGGAACCATGGTAATAAACAAATTGTAAACAAAAATACTTTTTTTAGCATTTTATCATCTCCTCTTTAATTATTGTATGTTATATTGTATAATATTATTAGTTTTTTTAGGAGGAATTTTATGGAAAATGAAATAGTACTTGATGATAAGAATTTGATAGTTATGAAGTTATTACATTATTTCATTACTGAAAAAAACTATAATCCAATTATTCTACAAGGAGTAGAAAATGAGATTTGGTTAGAAAACTTAGATGAAGAATGTAAAGTAGTACGTATTGTTTCTTCTTATATTCATAATGATGAACAATTTAATTTTGATGTTTTTAAGACTAAAAGAATTATTAGTAAAATTAAGAAAAAAACTTTTTCTTTTAATATTAATGTTATGAGTATATTTTTAGATATGGGAGAAAATGTAAAAGAAGATATTAATACTGATCCTAAATTAATTGCGATAAATGTTCATGATGAAGATGATTTAAAGAAAAGTAGTTTTATTAAAAATATATTTCCTGATTTAATTAGTAAAATGAAATATAGTGAAGAGGGAGTAGAGTTATTTTTAAAGATTAGTAATGATATAAATAGACATAATATGGAAGATGCTAGTAAGATGGATAAATTATTTAGTAGTAAAGTTCCTTATGTTACTTATATTTTATTAGCAATTAATATTTTATTGTTTATTGTTCCATTATTGTTTTTTGGAGAAAATGCTTTTAATAGATTATTAGTATATTTTTGTGTACATGGTTCTAGTATAAGAGAGGGACAATATTATAGATTACTTACTGGTATATTTTTACATGGAAGTTTAATGCATTTATTTTGTAATTGTTATGCATTATATGTATTAGGTCCACAGATTGAAAGTTTTTTTGGAAAAGTAAAATACTTAATTATTTATTTATTTTCAGGTATAATGGGATCATTATTTTCGATGACTTTCTTAGGAAATGATTCTGTTAGTATTGGAGCAAGTGGAGCAATATTTGGACTTATGGGGGCATTATTATATTTTGGATATCATTATCGTGTATATTTAGGTAATGTTGTTAAGACACAAATAATTCCACTTATACTTATTAATCTTGCTTTAGGTTTTGTTCTTCATGATACTATTGATAATTTTAGTCATATTGGTGGTTTAATAGGTGGTTTTATGATTACTAGAAGTATTGGTATTAAAGATAAAACATCTAAATCTGAAATGATAAATGGTTATATAATTACGGCAATATTTACAATCTTTATGATATATATAGCATTTGTTTATAGTGTTAGGTAGTTAATAAAAAAATAGTATTTTTACTATTTTTTTTGTTTAAATTAATATATACTGATTATAGTAGGTGATTATATGAAGAAACATATTCTGTTAGTGTTATTTTTATTAGTATTATTTCCTTTGAATGCTAATGCTTCAACTATATATCAATCCATACTAAGAGATAATCAAGTAAGACAATTACCGGAAGAATACAATATTTTTAATTGTATTACTAGGAATACATGGGTAGGGGATCCCACACAAGATACTCATGAGGCAGATGGGGCTTGTATTGTAGGTGAAGGAGAATCTGCAGATTATATTAAAAAATACACAGATGAATTAGAAGGATTATATCCATTTGAAGATGATAAGGGTAGTATGTATTTTTTTAGAGGATGGTACAATAACAATTGGTTATTATTAGGAAATTATGAAGAAGATTATTATTTTTATTATATAGATCCTATTAAAAACTATGAGTTTGGAACATATGATGAATGTATGAGTAAAGCAACGGATCCTAATACGCATTGTACTGATATTTATAAAATTGCTTCTAAAGGCGATCCAATGGTTTGGAGAATTATAAGAACTAATGGAGATAAATCTATTAGATTAGTGTATGCTGGTACTAAAATAGATGATTATTCTGATAAGATTAATATAGGAGCAAGTGCTTATAATATTAAACAAGATGAATTAAAATATGCTGGATATACATATAAAGAAAATGATCAAGAAGTTAATAGTTCTTTAAAAACATATATTGATACTTGGTATCAAAAGGTTAATAAAACTTTTAGTAAATATGTAGTTAAATCAACATTTGTAAATGATACATCTTTAGTACATCAGAGGTGCTATGGAAGAGATGATTATGATCTATGCTTTCCTGGTTATACTAGATTATGGTATTGGAGTGAAGTAAATGAAAATAAAATTACCCCTTCATTAAAAAAGAGTAATTCTACTACTGGTTATGGTGGAGATTACACATTAGATGTTGGAACAGTAACTGGTGATGAAATGGTAATGGCTGGTGGAAGTATGTGGGGGTATAATACATATGATGCTATAAGTTTAAAAAATTATTTTAGCGAAAATAAAGATAATTATGATTCTAGAATTGATTACTGGTCAATTTGGTCTATGACTCCAGGAGATTCAGATATCTCTCGTCCTCAAACTGGAGATGATCCATTTGGAGTAAATTCTAAAAGACAAGTTGAAATGGTTGCGGCTGGTGGCTGTATGTTTACTAACGATGTTACTGATTATTATTGGGTTAAACCAGTAATAAGTATAGATGGTAATGTAGAAGTTGTGGGTAATGGAAGCGAAGAAAATCCATATAGGATGGCTACTGTTGCAAACATTGAAGTAAATATTAGTGATACAAGTAAAGATATAAATTCATATTTTAAAGATTTACCAGATGGTATAGAGTGGACTGTAGAAAATCGTGAAATATTAGATATTGTTAATAATAAGATTGTACCTAAAAAAATAGGTGAGACTGATATAATAGGTAGTAAAGCTGATAAGTCATATGTTCTTCATGTAAAAGTAACTAGTATTAATAACCCTAATACTAATAATAAGTTGATATTATTATTAATACCGGTTCTGTTGGCTATATTTACAATGTTAGTTACAAAGACAAAAAACAAAGTAGTTAATAGGTAAAAGTTATTTTGACTTTTACTTTTTTATTGTAAAAAAAAATAATTATTATATAATTATAATAGGTGATGGTATGCAAAGAAGATATTTATTTACAGTATTAGTTCTTTTGTTGTTAGGTATAAGTTTAGGTTATGCCTTACTAACAACAAACTTAAATATAGTAGGAACTACAGTTGTAAAAGATAATAAATGGGATATTTATTTTGATAATGTTCAAGTGAGTTCTGGTAGTGTGACAGCTTCAACTCCGGCAATAGATACCGCAAAAACAACTGTATCATACAGTGTTACTTTAAATTTACCAGGAGATTATTTTGAATTTACAGTTGATGCGAAAAATGCTGGAACTATCGATGGAATGATATCAGCAGTATCAAGTAAACTAAATGGTACTGAAATCACAACACTTCCTAATTACTTAGAATATAGTGTTACTTATAGTGATGGAATTGCTATTCAAAACAATCATTTATTAGAAGCAGGTAAAACAGAAACCTACAAAGTAAGAGTAGGTTATAAAAAAGATATAAGTGCAACAGATTTACCAAGTACAGAACAAACACTTAATCTTACATTTTCAGTAACCTATGTCCAAGCAGATGAAAATGCAATAAAACCAGGTCATCCAGAATCATTTGAAACAGATTCTTGGGATACAATAGTTAATGCCATAAAAACAGGAAATGCAAGTGTTTATAATGTAGGAGATACTAAAGAAGTAGATATGGGAACATTTGGAACACATACTTTAAGAATTGCGAACACTTCAACTCCTAATGAGTGTTCTACTGAAGGATTCTCTCAAACAGCCTGTGGATTTGTACTGGAGTTTGCCGATATAATCACAACTCACAATATGCATTCTACTAGTACAAATGTAGGAGGATGGTCAGCAAGTGAAATGAGAACATATGTAAATACAGATATATATAATTCACTACCAACAGAATTAAAAAATGGAATAATAGATACAACAGTAGTATCAGGACATGGTATTACAGCAGGAGAGACAAACTTCACATCAACTGATAAACTATATTTATTATCAACCCATGAAGTATGGGAAGATGTAGATGGAAATACAAGTAGTGGAATAGATAGATATGATACAGCCTATGCCAATACAAGACAACTAGATTATTATAAAGGCTTAAATGTCACAACATCAAGCTATTCAGGAGCAATTAAACAACTAAATGGATCAAACTCTTATTGGTGGCTGCGCTCGGCTAGTTCTAGTCGTGCTAGCAATTTCTACGATGTGGACTCCAGTGGTAATTGGACTAACCGCAGTGCTGGTAGTACTAGCGGCGTTTCGCCCGCTTTCCGAATCGTCTGAACAATGTAAAGAAGTGTAAACCGAAGATGAAACGATATAAAGAAAGAAGTAGAAACCAATACCGATAAAAACTTCTTAATGCTAATGACGGATGTTTTATGAAAATTATATAGATTATTTCATAATTTGTATGTTTATGGTTTTGTCTATTTGAATTATAAGAGACTTAGGTCTCTTTTATTGTTGATAGATTTTGACTTATCATTATAACAATGATAAAATAATTTTATAATATAAAATATTATGTGAGGTGATATTATGCCACAAGAACAAACAAGTTTATTCAATCTTGATGAGATTGATACTAAACTTACTAGAAAGACTTTGAAAGAAGTATTTGAATCATTAGAGGAGAGAGGATATAATCCAACAAATCAAATTGTTGGTTACTTGATTAGTGGTGATCCTGGATATATTTCTAGTTATAAAGATGCGAGAAATAAGATTCAAGAAATAGATCGTGCTAAAATAGTAGAAATTCTTTTAAATGAATTTCAAAAACATAATAAATGAGATATTTAGGTTTAGATTTAGGAAGTAGAACTCTAGGAATTAGTGTTAGTGATTTAAGTGGGACTATTGCGTCTAATTATGGCGTTATTCGTCATAATGAAGAATATGATAGACTTCTTTTAGAAGTGTCTAAATTAGTTGATGAATTAAAAGTAGATGCGATAGTATTAGGTTTTCCTAAAAATATGAATAATACTATTGGGCCTAAGGGTGAATTAAGTTTAGATTTTAAAGACAAATTAGAAAAAATTGTAAATGTTCCAATTTACTTACAAGATGAAAGATTATCTACTAAGAGTGCAACAGATATGTTAATATCTGGTAATGTATCACGTAAAAAACGTAAAAAAGTAGTAGATAGTGTTGCGGCAACAATAATATTACAGACTTATTTAGATAGGAGTGATAAATAATGAAGAAAAATACGTTTTCAATGATTGATGAGAATGGTAAAGAAGTAGTTTATGATGTTTTATTTACTTTTGAAAGTGAAGAAACAAATAAAAACTATATTGTATATACAGATAATACTAAGGATGAAAATGGTAATATTGAAGTGTATGCTTCTATTTATGATCCAGATGATCCTAAGAGTAAATTAGAGGCTATTAAAACAGATAAGGAATGGAAAGTTATTGAGACTATTCTTGATACTTTACAAGAAGAAGTTAGAAAGAAAAAGAATGAAGAAAATAATGAGCAATAGCTCTTTATTTTTCTGGAGGTTGTATGAAGTTGAAGAAGAAAGCTAAGGTATTACTATTGGTAATTTTAGCCTTATTTTTAATTGGTATTGGAGTTAGTTGGATGGTAATGACTGGACCAGTTAATTCTAATGATAAAAATGATATAGAAGTAGTTATAAAGAATGGTTCATCTTCTAGTAGTATAGGTAAATTACTAAAAGAAAATGGATTAATTAAGAGTGAATTGATGTTTAAAATATATTTACGTCTTAATAATATTAATTCTTTGAAAGCTTCTACTTATAAATTAAATAAAAGTATGGATTTAGTTAGTATTATTAAAGTGTTAGAAAAAGGTAATTCATATAATCCTGATGAAGTAAGAATTACTTTTAAAGAAGGACTTAGAATTACTGATTATTGTAAGGAAATAGAGAAGAATACTAATAATAAATATGATGATTGTATTTCAGTGTTTAAAGATTTAGAATATGCTAAGAGTTTAATTAGTAAGTATTGGTTTTTAACTGATAGTATTTTGGATAGTAGTATTTATTATCCTTTAGAAGGATATTTAGCTCCTGATACTTATCATTTTAAAAATAAAGATGTTAGTGTTGATGATATTATTACTACAATGTTGGATGAAGAAGAAAAGAAATTAGAAAAGTATAAAGATAGTCTTAGTAGTAATATTCATTATTATATGACAATGGCATCTATTGTTGAGTTGGAAGGAACTAATAGTGAAAATAGAAAAATGATTGTAGGTATTTTTGAAAACCGTTTAAATAGTGGAATGAATCTTGGAAGTGATGTTACAACATATTATGGATTACAAGCGGCGATGACTAGTGATTTAACTAGTGAACAATTTAATACTAGTAATCCTTATAATACTAGAGTAGGTATGATTGGTAAAATGCCAGTTGGACCTATATGTAATCCTAGTTTATCTAGTATAGAAGCTAGTATTAATCCTACTAAGAGTGATTATTTATTCTTTGTAGCTGATAAGAATGGAAATATTTATTATACAAAGACAAATAAAGAACATGAGAAGAAAGTTCAAGAGATAAAAGATAAGGGAGATTGGATTTGGTAATGATAAACGAAAATGTAATAAAACAGCTTAAGGATTATGCCGATATTAATAATGTTCCTATAATGCTTGATGATGGAATGGATTTTCTTTTAGATTATATTAAAAAGAATAATGTAAAAAGAATTTTAGAAATAGGAGCTGCGATTGGGTATTCAGCTATTATGATGTGTACAGTTGGTCAAGATATTACCGTAACAACAATAGAACGTGATGAAAAGAGATATTTAGAGGCTGTTAAAAATATAAAAAAAGTAGGTCTTCAAGATAGAATTACTTTAATATATCAAAATGCTTTAGATGTAGAGTTAGATGAAGAATATGATTTGATATTTATTGATGCAGCTAAAGCACAAAGTAGAAAATTCTTTGAAAAATTTGAAAAAAACTTAGTTCCTGGAGGAACTATTATAACTGATAATATGGGCTTTCACGGATTAGTTGAAAAAGATCCTGAAAGTATTGAGAGTCGTAATTTAAGACAACTTGTTAGAAAAATAAAAGAGTATATTATTTTTCTACAGGATAATCCAAGATATGAAACTAGATTTTTAGATGTTGGGGATGGAATTGCGGTTAGTAAACATATTTATGAATAAGAAAGAGAAATCTTTCTTTTTCTTTTAAAATGTATTATAATATGTTTGTTTTAGAGGTGATTATATGAAATTACTTGTAGAAGTGTCAGAAAAAGATAATTTATATTTAGATAAGTCTGATGGTATTATTCTTCCTTTAGAAGGATATGCAGTTGAATCAACTTGCTTTTTTACATTGGAAGAAGTTTGTGATATTGTTTCTCAAAGTAAAAATCTTGTTTTTGTAAAATTAAATAAGAATTTTATGAATGAAGATATCGAAGGACTTAAGAATGTATTAGTAAAACTAAATGAATTAAAAGTAGATGGTGTATTCTTTTATGATTTAGCTGTTTTACAATTAAAAAAAGAATTAGGTTTAGATATTAATTTAGTTTGGAATCAAACACATATGGTTAATAATTATAAGACTTGTGATTATTATTATTCTAAAGGAGTTAAGTATGCTTTACTGGGAAAAGAAATAACTTTAGAAGAGATAACAGAAATTATTAAAAAAAGTAAAATAACTCCTATGGTTGAAGTTGTTAGTAGACCTAGTGTTGCTTTTTCAAAGAGAAAATTAGTTACAAATTATAATCACGATATTGGAAAGAAAAAGGGAAACACTTTACAAGTAATTGAAAAGGTAACTGGTGGTAAATATGATTTATATGAGAATAATGATGGTACTAGTTTCTTTTTAGATACAATTACTAATGGAACATCTATTATTAAAGATCTTTATGATTGTGGATGTGAATTCATTATTATGAGAGAGTATGGTTTAGAAGATTATTTTGAAGAGTTAATCATTGATACTAAAGAATATATTTTGAATGGTTGCCTTGAAAAGGATTATGTTGATAAGTATAAAAAGATAGGGGATAGTACTAATTTCTTTTTTAGAAAGACTATTTATGTGGTGAAGAAGAAATGAAAAAGATAGAATTACTTGCTCCTGCGGGAGATTTAGAGAGATTAAAGGTTACTTTGTTATATGGTGCTGATAGTGTATTTATTGGTGGACAAAAGTATGGATTAAGAGCTAATGCTGATAATTTTAGTTTAGAAGAAATTAAAGAGGGATGTAGTTTTGCTCATAAGTTAGGAAAAAAAGTTCATCTTACTTTAAATATTGTGTTTCATAATGAAGATATGGATGGAGTATATGATTATATAAGAGATGTTGTTGATTGTGGAATTGATGCTTTTATTGTTAGTGATCCATTTATTATTTCATATATTAAGAAGAATTATCCACAAGTTGAGGTTCATTTAAGTACACAGAATTCAACTAGTAATTATGAAGCTATTCATTTCTTTGAAGAAGAAGGAGTAGATAGAATAGTACTAGCTCGTGAATTAAACAAAAAACAAATTAGTGAAATAATTGAGAAAGTATCATGTGATATAGAAGTATTTATTCATGGAGCTATGTGTACTTGTTTTAGTGGTAGATGTGCTTTATCTAATTATGTTACTAATAGAGATGCTAATAGAGGTGGATGTGCTCAGGTATGTCGTTTTTCCTTTACTAATGAAGGAGAAAAAGATTTTACAATGGCTTTAAAAGATTTAAATATGGCATCTTATATTGGTGATTTAATAGATATAGGAGTTCGTAGTTTAAAGGTTGAAGGTAGAATGAGATCTTTATATTACTTAGCTACTGTTATTGGTACTTATCGTGAAATAATAGATAGTTATTATAATAATACTTTTAGTGAAGAAAAATTAAAAGAATGGGATTATAGATTATCTAGAGTTGCGAATAGAGAAACTTCAACACATTATTTTATGAAGGAAGCTGATTATACTGATCAATATTATACTGGTAGAAGTGAGGTTTCTAATCAGGATTATTTAGGTCAAGTTATTTCATATGAAGATGGCTATTTAAAAATATATGAACGTAATTATTTTAAAGTAGGAGATAGTGTAGAATTATTTACTCCTAATGGTGATAGATGTGTTTTTGAAGTTACTAAGTTACTTGATGAAGATAAAAATGTTGTGGATGTTGCGAGACATCCAGATAATATCTACTATGTGAAGGTAGATGTAGATTTTCCAGTAGTTGAGTATTCTATGTTAATGATTAATAATTAGGAATAATATTTAAATAAAAGTAATATATTGTATAGTAAATATATTGCTTTTTTTGTACTTTTGTGTTATAATATGTCTACTTTTCGGTTGAGAAGTATTCATAAAAATTTTTATATTGAAAAATAAAAAATAGTATGTTATACTTTTGCAATGTAGTGAGCTATAGTTAATGCTCGATAATAATATAGAGGTGATTAAACATGGGAAATAAAAACACAGTTTATTTAACAGAAGATGGATTAAATGATTTAAAGAAAGAATTAGATGATTTAATAAATGTTCGTCGTCCAGAAAATATTCAAGCAATTAAAGAAGCAAGATCATTAGGTGATTTATCTGAAAATGCTGAATATGATGCTGCAAGAAATGAACAAGCTCAAATTGAAGGAAGAATTAAACAATTAGAGAAGATGTTAGAAAATGTTAGTATTATTGCGGATGTTGGTACAGATAAAGTAGGTATTGGAAATACCGTTTCTATTAAATATGTTGATGATGATGAAGAAGATCAATATAAAATAGTAGGTAGTCAAGAGGCTGATCCTTTTGAAAGTAAGATTTCTAATGAAAGTCCTATTGCGCAAGCATTATTTGATCATAAAGTAGTAGATATTGTTACTGTTAAATCTCCTAATGGAAGTTATGATATTGAAATAATTGATATTAAATAACATAATTCGACAAATTTTTACTAATAAAAAGCTTATTCTATATTTGAATAAGTTTTTTTGTGGAGGAATTATGAAAAAATGTTTTTTAATACTTTTTTGTTTATTATTATGTGGTTGTGGTTATAGTGGGGATAATTATAGTGAAGAGTGTATTGTGATTAGAGATAATGATCATATTAGTGGTATTAGGTATATTATTACATTAGAAGAAAGTCTTAATTTAGATAATATTACAATTAGTCCTAAATTATATGAAAGTATTAATCATTTTATGGATTATAAAAGTATTACTAAATTAGATATTTATGTTGAAATACATAATAAGAGTAATTTTAAATATAATTTAAAAGAAGTTTCTTTTAATAATAAAAAAAGATATAATTATGATAAAAAAATAACTAAAGATAAAATTGAG
>JAFVEF010000004.1 GCA_017478105.1 Bacilli bacterium
CACATAGCCACCCGCGTTAGAGTCAGCATACAAGCCGGAAACACTACAGTAGAAGTTGGAAGAACGTCCCGTACCAGACTCACTACAACGAGATGGATTAGTTGCATATCCAAAAGCAGTTTTTATTGCTTCTTTATTTGTGTCATAATAAGGACTAATATAACTTTCATCTACCAACCATGTATTTGTATCTTCATCATATGTTTTTTCTCCTCGTAATGTGTAGGTACCAGCAACCATTCCAGTATTGGCCTGTGCCATCTCTTCAGTTACCACAAATTCTACATAACTTTCTGTTACTATTCCATTCTCTATTTTATGTTTTAAATAGAATGGTAAATCTTTAGATGAGGCGGAAGCTATTGCGGTTAATGCCTCACTTGGCGTATTATATTTAGTAATACTTGTTGGAAAGGCTTGATTTAACCATACAGCATTATATTTTGGATTTGTTGCACTATAATCATATTTATTTACTGTATATACATATGGTTCTGGTTTATCTACTGCATTACTATCACTTTGGACATATGTTACTGAAAACGATAAATTTAATGTTTGAGGGGTTGCTGGTATATCTGATACACTTATATCTTTTTTATAGCCTACATGAACTTTGTATTTTTCTGATGAATTTGCCGCAAGCAAATGATTAGGTGCTATATCTACTCCATCTTCATATGATACTTTATATTCTAAATAGTTTGGAAGTGTTGTGATTTCTGTTCCATTTAATTTGTTAGATACTACTGATACCATTCCATCAATAGTTCCGGCATTAACGGCATCTACTGTAAACTCATAGTAATCTCCTGGAATAGATAATGTTACTGAGTAGTTTACGGTAGTTTTATTTGTATCTATTGTAGGAGTGTCGGCAGTTACACTACCTGTCTTTACTTGGACATTCTCCCAATGTATATTCCATGTTGGATTATTTATAGTACCTGTTCCAATTATATTTAAATTAGTATTTAATATCGCATAACCTATAGATATTACTAATATCATTATAATTAGAATCATATAATTTAATTTTTTCTTATTTTTATTATAACTATATCTCATACTACTCTCACCTATTATAATATTATCAGCTAACCAGATCTTTTTCAATAATAAAACACATATTATAGATGTAATATGTGTCTTAATAATAATTATTGATATTTCTCCATTTGTTTCATCATTTGATTTATTTGTTTTTGATTTGGTTTTCTTCCCATTTGCATCATTAATGCTTTAATCATATCTTCATTAATTGGTGGGTTTTTCTTTAAGTACTTTTGCATAAATGATCTAGCACCAAAGAATCCTATTGCAGCACCAATTAGTATACCTACTACTAGTATTAAAATATCATGTAACATATTATCACTCCTCATAATTATTTTACTTTAATAATTATTTTTAATCAAGTAATTCCTTATAATAATCTTGTAAAAAGAAAAAGTCTGTTTTATTAAATGAACATACAAATAGATTATTAAAATCTTTATTTAGTATATCAAAGAAACTTGAGAAATTTTGTTCTACTTCTAATCTTATATAATAATTATTTATTTTTAGTCTACTTATTTCATTTCTATATAAATTATTTATATAATGAATATCATTTCTTTTACTATAGGGAATATCTTGATGAAGTTTTATATATAGTTTTCTATCTAATTCATTTTTTTTAAAAGGAAGAATTAGTTGTTTTAATAAATGATATCCATAATCTACTTCTTTGGTATCTAGATAATAGATATTTTTTAATATACTAAATAATATACTAGGAGTATCTTGATATAAGTTTACAAATTCTTTTTTCACATTAAAAATATAATAGACTTTCATATTATCACCTTTATTATAGTAACAATTTTGAAAGTCTATTTTTGTCTATTTTAGTAAGTTTTCTATTTTTTCTTCTAAAGAATCTACATCAAAGCCATATTTTTTATAAACATCTTCTTTACTACCACTAGCACCAAATTCATCTAAGGTAATTAAATATTTAATATTATAAATTAGTTTACTCCACGAAAATTCAGAAGATGCCTCCACTACTATTTTTCTTATTTCTACTGGTAAGATATTTTCAATATATTCTTCACTTTGTTTTAAGAATCTTCCTAGATTTGGCATTGAAACGACTCTTATTTCTATTCCTTTAGTCTTTAATCTTTTAGCAACTTGTAGTACTTGATGTAATTCTTCTCCACTTGAAATTACTATTCCATCTGGTTTCTTATTAGTATCTAGAGCAATATAGCCACCTTTTTCTACTTCACCTACTTTAGTTTCTTCTAGTATTGGTACTGTATTTCTAGATAGTGTTATAGCACTAGGACCATTTTGTTTTTCTAAGATATATTTATAAGAACCAATTACTTCATTAGCATCCGCCGGTCTAAAAGTATCTAAATTAGGAAGAGATCTTAATGATAATAATTGTTCTACAGGTTGATGAGTTGGTCCATCTTCTCCAACAGATATTGAATCATGAGAAAAAATATATATAACAGCTTGATTCATCATAGCAGATAATCGCATAGATGGTTTTAAATAATCCATAAATGATAAGAATGTTGAGGCATATGGTCTAAATCCACATAAAGCTAAACCATTTGAGATTGCCCCCATAGCATGTTCTCTAACTCCATAGAAGATATTCTTTCCTAAATAATTCTCACTTGAGAAATCCTCTCCATCATCTATATATGTTTTATTAGCTTTAAATAAATCTGCAGAGCCTCCAAACATATATGGACAATCTTTAACAATGGCATTTAATATTTTTTTTGATGTATCACGAGTAGACTCCTCATTTCCTTCTGGGGCATCATAGAATATTTCTTTCCATTTGATACTTTTATCATCATTCATAAAGTATTCTAATTCTTTTTTATCTTCTTCAGAAAGACTATTTAATGATTCATTGAATTCATTTTCAATATCGGCACATCTTTCATTTATTAAAAATTGCATTTCATCAACTAAGTTTTGACTAATTGCGAATGGTATATCTCTTATACCTACTCTTTCTTTAATTTGTTTTATATCTTCTTTTTCTAATGGAGTTCCGTGTACTTTTGGAGTTCCTTGATATTTAGAATATTCACCTATTGTTGTTTTTACTTCAATTAGAGTTGGTTTATCTATTGATAATTTAGCTTCTTCTATTGCTTTATTAATTAGTTCATAATTATTACCTTCTGGTACTTTTATAACATTCCATCCTTGAGATAAGAAACGCATTGAAATATCTTCATTAAATGTTTTTTTAGTTTCACTATCTAGACAAATATCATTTGAATCATATAAAACAATTAGTTTATTTAACTTTAGAGTCCCTGCAAGTGAGGCAGCTTCATAAGATATTCCTTCCATTAAGTCACCATCACTACACAAAACATAAGTATTAAAATTAATTAGTTCTTTTTCTTTATTATAGCGTGTTCTAAGTGTTGCTTCGGCCATAGCCATACCAACTGCAGTTGCAAATCCTTGTCCTAATGGACCAGTTGTTGCATCTACTCCAGGTGTTTTATTATATTCTGGATGACCAGGAGTTTTTGAATCTATTTTTCTGAATGCTTTTAAATCATCTAATGTTAAATCATAACATGAAAAGAATAAAGTTGCATATAATAGTGCTGATCCATGTCCGGCACTCATTACAAATCTATCTCGATTATAAAAGTTGGGATTTTTAGGATTAACTCTTAAATGATGGGCATATAAGGTATACAATATAGGAGCCGCACCTAATACAATTCCTGGATGACCACTATGGGCTTCATCTATCATATCAATTCCCAAACATCTTATTTGATCTATAATTCTTTGTTCATTTATTTCTTCTTTTACTATTTGATTCATCATGATTAAATCACACTCCTCATAAATATTATATCATACTATTTGCTTTGTTATATTTTTTTACAATCAACTTATATATTTCCATAATTAATAATATAAGTGTTGCGATTATAAATAGATTAAATACTTCTATTAAAGATATACTAGTTGTTTTTAATAATTTACTTAATATTGGATTTTCTATTACTGCTATTCCTAGGATTATTGATCCCATTATACCAATAAAGAATACTTTATTAGAGAATGGATTAATTTTAAATATACTATTTGTTTCGCTGCGACAGTTAATAGCGTGAATATTTTGAATTATAATCATAAGAATCATTATATATGTTCTTGCGAGTAATAGATCTGTATTTCTAATTTTAATTAAGTAATACCATAATCCAAATACTATTATTCCAATTGATAAGCCAGATATAAGTATTTGTTCATACATTTTTCTATCAAATAAAGATTCTTTTGGATTTCTTGGTGGTTGTTTCATAGTATCTTGTTCTGCCCTTTCAAAAGATAGGGCTATATCTTGAATACCATCTGTAATAACATTAAGCCATAGTAGTTGGATTGCTAGTAAAGGGATTGGTAAATCAACTAAGATTGATAAAGTGAAAAATAATACTTCTGCTAGACCACAAGATAATAAAAAGTAAGTTATTTTTCTAATATTTGCATAAGCTACTCTTCCTTCTAGAATACCTTTTACAATTGATTTAAAATTATCATCTAAAACAATCATTTTAGATGTTTCTCTGGCAATATCTGTTCCACTTCCCATAGCTACACCTATATTAGCTGTTTTTAAGGCAGGTGAATCATTTACCCCATCTCCTGTTACAGCAACAAATTCACCTTGTCTTTTTAGTGATTCTACTATTTTTAATTTTTCGATAGGTGTTACTCTAGAAAAGACTTTTTTAGATTTTACAAATTCATCAAATTCTTTTTCACTTTTATTTAGATATTCTTCTACTTCTTTTGTTGTGGTTACCTCAGAGTAATCTTTAACTAGTTTTAAGTCTCTAGCTATTTTATATGCTGTTAGAGGATGATCTCCAGTAACCATTAATACTTTAATTCCGGCAGCAGTACAACTTTTAATTGAGTTAATTACTTCTTTTCGAATAGGATCTATAAATCCTACTAAACCCATAAAAGTTAAATTAGATAAATCTTTTTCTGTATATTTATCTTTTTTAGCTATTTTTCCATTAGCAATAGCAATTACTCGGTATCCATCTTTTGATAAATAATTTGTTTGTTCTTCGATATCTTTTTTATTAAAATCTTTTTTTAAATTAGATTTATTACAAAAAGCTGCTACTACTTCTTGAGAGCCTTTTACTGTACAATAATACTCATTTCCTTGACGATAAATACATGCTGAATATTTATTTTCTGATTCATAAGGAATAGTTTCTATAATATCAATATCATCTGTTTTTATATTTAGTTTTTTTCCTAATACTTTAAAAGCTATATCAATTGAATCTCCCAATTGCTCATTGTTTGTAAATACAGCTTCATTATTAATTACACCTAATTTAGTTAATTCACGAGCTTTGTTTAAATCTTTTCCTACTACTTTTCCATTAGTTGAATATCCTGAACCTGATATTAAATATTCATCTTTATTTGGTAAAACTATAATCTTAGCAGTTTGACAATTTACTGTTAGAGTACCAGTTTTATCACTTGCTATTACAGTACAACTTCCTAGTGATTCTACTGAATTTAATTTTTTGGTTATTACATTATGTTTAGCCATTTTATTTGAAGCAATAGTTAAGGCCATAGTTAAAGCAAGTGGTAATCCTTCAGGCATTGCTGAAACTGATAAAGCTATAACTGATACTAAAATCTCATTTAATGGATAATCTTTAAGTAACAAAAGAATTATTAAGAAAACAGATAATAGTCCTATTATAATACTTATATCTTTTGAAAACTTTTCTACTCTTATTGTTAAAGGAGACTTTTCCTCTTTAGTTTCATTTAAAGTATTAGCAATCATACCAATTTCAGTATTACTTCCTATTCTTATTACAATTCCTTTAGCACGACCTGTTACAACACTAGTTCCTGCGAAAACAATATTTGATTGCGAAGTAATATCTGTTTTTTTATTAGATAGGCGTTTACTATTTTTAACTATGGAGATACTTTCACCAGTTAATATTGATTCATCTACAGTAAAGTTATGATCTTCAATAATTCTTATATCAGCAGATATTTTATCTCCTGATTCTAGTAAAACAAAATCTCCTAAAGTTAATTCACTTGAATCTATTTCGATTTCTTTTTTATTACGAATTACTTTTACTATTTCTGGTACTAGTTTTTGTAGAGAATCTATCGTATTTGATGCTTTTACTTCTTCAAAAACACCTATAATCATATCTATTGTTATAATTAGAATTATAGCAATTGCATCTATTATTTCTCCAATAAAAAAAGAAAGAATAATAGCAATAATTAACAATAATACTATTGGATCTTTTAATTCATCTATAAATAGTTTTAATATGCTATCTTTCTTTTTAGAAGGTAATGTATTTAGTCCATATTTTTCTTGCCTTTTTTCAACTTCTTTACTATTTAAACCATCTTCATCTACTTGAAATTTTTTAAATATTTCATCGTTTGTCATTGCAAAAAAATTTTCATTTTTCATTACAAAACCTCCTTATATTCTTTTATTCAATTGGTACTTTAAAACAATATCCTACTCCTTGTTTTTTCATGTAAAAATACTTTTGATTTTCTGGAAATATAAAATATTCAATACAGGCATATAATTCTTTATCTATAACATCGTAGTGAATTATATCTTTCCAGTTTTTAATAAAATACATATTTAGATATTTTTCATAACTTATATCTCTAGATATTACATTTTTTCTTCTTTCATCTTCATAAAACTTTTTGAATTTATTATTTAATTGTTCTATTATTTCATCTTCTTTATAGTTATACATATTTAAAATATCATCATTTGTTAGTACTTTAAGTTTTTTTAAGTTCACGTGGTATTCTTTAAAATGAACAAATGGTGAGTAATCATTATTATCATCAGTAATAAAGATGAATAATGTAAATATTGAACCATTTATATGGTAATGGTAATTTGTTGTTACGGTGTTTTTTCCCATATATGGTTGCATAAATTCATCAATACTATTATTAATTTCTGTATCAACATTTTTTATGTTAACATGGGGAATTGTTTGATCAAATTCTTCATTTTTGTAATGATCAAATACTATTTCTTTGTTTGAATCTATTAAATAATTGTTGTTATTATTAGTTAGTTTAGAAATTCCAAATCCTACAACTATGAATAAAAAAATAATACAAACTAATAATACTATTATAATTTTATCTTTCATAGTACCTCCTAATCATATGCAGTTATATGCCAAATAGATGTAAACCCTCCAGCATCATGTTCAACTGTTTCTCCTTCATAACCGCTTCCACAACAGCCAACACTTTTTCCATTTCCAATATAGATTTCAACATGTCCTGTACCGTCTCCAAAATCCCAGCACAAAACGTCTCCCGGAACTGCTTCATCAAGACTATTTACTCTTCTTGTCCCTTCAACTTCTCCATAACCCCATCTATAGCTTTTTACCCAATGATCCATAAGGCCAAAATGTTCTAGGCATCTCCAAACAAAATTAGAGCAATCGGAAAAGCTACCTTCAGATAAGGGGCTTGAATCACCGATATGGTATCCTACTTTTCCTACCCAAGATTGAGCATATCTTGCAACATCTGCACCAGTTCCATGACCGGTTATTTTGGCACCATTATGTTTTGGATTTATACTTTTCTCATAATTTGAATAATCAAGTAATAATGATGTTTTCTTTTCTTTTTCTTCTTTTGAACTACTGTATGTAGCTTTTGAATACTCAATAGTATCAGCTTCTTTTAAACAGCTAATTACCCCAAAATTAGAACCATCGTTGATTACATTCAAGACAATATTAACTGTTAATGGGACAAAGAAAACAATTGTTGCGGCTAAAAATTTGTTTTTTAGACTTGTTAATTTCTTTTTATCATCTGGATTCATCATTAGTTCTATACAATTCCATATCGCCATAATTATTAATAAGATTGGCACTATCATTTGTATAAGACTTATAATAGACGAGGCAACTTTCATAATTGGTACTAATGAATAATCACTACAGCAATTACCTAAATCACCACTACATTCTAAAAAATAAATATATTTCATAACATCACATCCTATTATTTATTATATCATATAGATAAATAAAAAAATAAAAAAAGTTTTCAAAAACGAAAACTTTTAAACTGCTGTATATCCTCCATCGATTGGTAAAATAACTCCTGTTACATAACTTGCTTCATCACTTGCTAAAAAGATAGCACCAGCATTTAATTCACCTTTATTTCCGTATCTTCCTAGTGGTACTGTTTGTTTCATATAGGCAGTAAACTCATCAGTTACTAATGTGTCATGAGTTAATTCAGTATCAAAGTAACCTGGGCATATAGCATTACATGTGATATTATACTTTGCTAATTCAGCAGCAACTGCACGTGTAAAGTTTACAACTCCTCCTTTAGATGAATGATAAGCAACTGTATCTAAAGCAGTATTTCCAACTAATCCGTACATTGATGCAATATTTATAATTCTTCCATAATTATTTTTTTTCATTATATTAGCAAAAGCTCGTGTCATTTTAAATACTGATGTTTGATCAGTTGAAATTGTAAAATCCCATTCCTCATCAGTCATATTTAAAACACCAGCGTTTTTAGCACTACCTGCACAATTTACTAAAATATCTACTTTTCCATATACTTCTTCTACTTTTCTAGCAGCTTCATTTATTTCTTTAGTATTTGTAACATCACATTTTATTGGTAATACTTTTACTCCTTCTTTTTCCAATTCAGCTTTTAATTCCTCAAGTCTATCTAATCTTCTTGCTAGAATAGCTAAGTCTGCTCCTTGTTTAGCAAATGCTTCAGACATTTGTTTTCCAAGTCCACTTGATGCTCCTGTTATAACGGCAACTCTTCCTTTTAAATTAAACATATAATTCCTCCTTACTATTACAATATAAGTATAACATATATTTATTTTTTTATATATTTTTTTTCACTTATTGGTCCTAAATATATAGGTATTTCTACATTTATAAAATAATTTCTATTTGAATCAAATGTTAATGGTATTAATTCATTTCCCATCATCATATAAATATAGTCTTCACAAACTATAGGTTTTTGATTTTCTAATAAGTCATCTAATAATTCATCGTTTAATTCTTCCATTTCATAGATATATGGTGCTGTTCCAATTGTATTATAATTCATATCAACTACATGAGTACAGTCAGCAAAATCAATTAGAGCATTGACATCTTCATTATATTTGTCTGAATGATATGATATTAAGTTATAAGCATGGCTTTCTGCTTCTTTATCGTCTTGTTCTACTCTACCCATTACAAGACTTGTGTTGATTCCAAAGAATGTAAGAATATTTTGCGCAAGAATACTGTATTCACTACATAGAGCATTTCCTTTATCTTTAAACCAACTTATACCATGTTCTACAATTGGATCATAGAATGAATCTTCATCTTTATAAATTAGTTTAAACATGTCTTCTCTATCTAGACTTTTTCTTCCCTTTCCAAAATAATAATCTAAAAAAACTTTTATTTCTGTAAATAAATCGTATTCATCAATTAAATCTACATCTTTTATATACTTACAAAAATCTAATAAATAATCATCACAATCTACATAGTAGTAGCACCCAGCACTACTAAATTTTCCATATTCATTGTAGGTTGCGCCATAAACCATCCTTAAACCTTTTCTAATATAGCCATTATAAAGACATCTAATTTCACAGTTTAACTCTTCATCTATATCATAAATTATCTTATTAGTTTTATTTTTTTCTAATAAATAACCAATAGTATCAAAATCATCTTCACTATTATCTTTTGCTACTTCTTCTAAAAGAGTAATTCTATTATATACAAATTCTTCTAGCTCATTATCTTCTAAATCTTTAATATCATCTAAATAACTCATTTGTCCACATCTCTTTCTGTATTTTTATTATAATAAAAAAAAATATTTACAGTCAATTTAATTTACATATATTATTATTCTAAAATAAAAAAGAACGATTATTGTTCTTTTTTTGTACAATATCTTATAGATAAGGCACTTATTGTCATTATCATTATTATTAAAAAATAATCTCCAGTATTAGGATTTTTTATTACTAACTCTTTATATACTGGTTTAATTGATACATCGGAATCAGGCATAACAAATTCATATTCATTTTCTGTATTTGTTTTTTTGTAATCTATTAAGTTTTCTTTTATATCTTTTATAATTATTTTTTCTACAGTATAACCTATTTTAGGAATAACTCGAAATCTTACAGTTTCATTATACTCAACATTTTCAGTATCTAGAAGCTCTACTGTTAATTCTTTTGTTTCATCTACTTCTACTATTTTTATTTTTCTTTTTACTTTACTAGGATTATATTTACTTTTAAAAGAAGCTTCTTTAGTACATACTGGTCTAATATAAGCACCTGCCATATCTTCTACTTTATTATAAATATTATAATGTATTTGATAAGTACTAAATAATTGATTCTTTTCTGGATTATACCATACTGGACTATATATAGTTGAATTATCTACTCCACCAAATCTCATACTAGTTCTACTAAAATCATAAACATTATTAATAACTAGTTTTTCTAAGCAAGGAAGATTTGAAAATTCAGCACTAGAAGACCAATTTCCAAAATTAGAAATATTTAAATATTTTAGTCCTTCAATGTCTAATACAAATTCACTCATTTGAAATCTTTGTAAATTTTGATTAAGATTCCAAAAAGGAAATTCTAAAACTTCTACATTTGTTTGATTGAATGCCTTGAATACTGAGGTTACATTACTAACATCAAAAGTAGAAATATCTACTTTCTTAACTTTTTGACAATTAAATAAAAAATAATCCATTTTAGTTATTAAAGACGTATCAAGCTTAGATAAATCTAGTTCTTCTAATTCAGTTAGGCCTTCAAACCATCCAATGATATTATTGGGTTTTATGGCATCTTTAAATACAATCTTTTTAATGTATGGAGTATAGTCTGATTTATATCTCCAACCATCTGACCATGAAGATGAAGTACTTGGAATTGTTTCAAATCCAGTAAAATATACTTTATTATCAATTTCTTGTTTATTAGTATATTTATTTTCATCATCTCTAAAAAAAGTTAGTGTTTTTGAATTCTTATCTAAAACAGCATAAGCTTGTTTTTGTAATTCCTCTTCTGTTGCGTGATATATTTTCTTTTTAAAACTAGTATTATATAAATCCTCTATATCATTATCATCTCTAAAAAATGATATTTCTGGATCAAATAAACCATTTGTATAATTTGATCTTAAAGAAAAATATATTGGAGAAGCATCATAGTCAAAAGGATTTTCCTCATTATTTTCCATCACTATCTTATAAATTCGATATGGTATAAATCTTTGAGGTGATGCATTTTGAGAGTAACTCCAATCATTTATTTTAGAATCATCATATAAAGAATAGTCTTTTAAGTCAGTATCACTTACTGTAAAACAATTAAATATAACATTACCTTCAGAATCCATTGTTGTTTCATCCAATACATTATTATTGTTGTAAAGATCGATTATTTTATATTTAAAAGAAAACTTATCCAATTCTTCTTGTGATATATTTTCGATATTTTCAATTTTTTGTTTAACTTTTATTTCAACTGTCTTTGTGGTTGAGGTACTTATTTTTTCGCAAGAATTGTCTTTAGCAGAAACAATTGTTGGGATAAAAAACATACTGAATATTATTATGACTAATAATCTTTTCTTCATACTGGCCTCCGTATTATATCTACTATGATTTTATAATTATAACATTAATTAATCAAGTTATTTATAATAATAAAAACGACTTTTTATGTCGTTTATCATTATCTCTAACAATTTCTAGTCAGAGTACAATATATATAAACCATTATTTATCATAATGAGTCCACATTCTAATTATGTGTATTTCTTTTTTATCTTCAACAACTTTATAAACGATTCTATGTTGTCTATTAATTCTTCTAGAATAGTAACCATTCAATTCGCCAATTAATTTTTCATATGGTGGTGGATATCCAAATGGATCATTGATCATTAAATCAAGTATTTTTCTACAATTTTTATCTAATCCACAATTCTTAAGTTTTAATTTATCTTTGCTAGCTACTTTTGAAAATAATAATTTATATTTATTTCCATTCTCCATATGGATCATATTCCTCCGCTACTTGCCAATTTTCTTCCGCATCTATTTTTTTAATTTTGTCTACATATCCAGGAATACTAGATAAGAATAATGTTTCTTCGATATTTTTCCATTCATCTTCGGAAATTAAAACAGCATTTTTGCCTTTATTATTTACAATTGTAATTGGATTGAATCCGACATTTACATCTGCTACTAGCTGAAATAAATTTTGTCTTGCATTTGTAATATTAATAGTACTCATATTATCACCTCATAGCTAAATTATAACGTACTTTTTTACGTACGTCAAGCATTTTGCATTAATTCGTTATTATTTTATGCATTTATTATAAAATAATGTTTAATATTAATAATTTGACATAATAGTAACAAAAAACAATCATTTTTCAGATTGTCTATTTATTTATAGTTAGAATTATCTAACTGAGTTTTTAATGGTGCCGATTAAAAGATTCGAACTTTTGACCTACTCATTACGAATGAGTTGCTCTACCAACTGAGCTAAATCGGCATATTTCTAATTAATTATAACACGTATAATGTTAAGCATAAAGATTTTAGTTTTTAATCTTTATGTTTTTTTGTTATTATAACACACATCGGTAAAGACGGATTATAACAGGAACCTTAGAGTTCGATTTTATGAATGTCTGCCATATAGTTA
>JAFVEF010000028.1 GCA_017478105.1 Bacilli bacterium
AAGAAAAAAATTATCTTATTATTATTACTATTATTAATTATTTTAATACCATCGTATATCTTATTTATTAAAATAAGAGAAAAAAATATTAAAAACACTTTTTATAAAACTGTTCTAACTAAAAATAATGCATCTTTATATAATAATAAAAAGAAAAAAATAGGTTTCTTCTCTAAAGATATAATTTTATACTTAGAAAACACTAAAAAACCAAATAAATTCTTTAAGTTAAAGGACAATCCCTACTACGTATATTATAAAGATGTCAAAAAAACAAAAAAAACATCCTCTTCAAGTATCCCAAGTCAATACATACCTCTAAATTTCAATGCGACATCTACTCAAAAGACTGTCCTAGAAGAAAATAATAATAAGATAACACTAAATAGTATAGATTTACCTATATTAAAAAAAGATAATGAAAACTACTATGTATTATTCTTAAATAATATGTATAAGATTAAAAAAGAAAAAAATATAAAAGAAAAAGAAACAACTAATTCTACAGAAGAAGGTACAAATCATATAAGTATCTTATATTATGACAATATAAATGAAAACTGTAATGATTATAATTGTACTAGTACTACTAAATTAAAAGAAGAATTAAATATATTAAAAGAAAACAATTTCTATACAATTTCAAAAGACGAATATATAAATTATCTAAATAAAAATATTAAATTAAAGCAAAATGCTATTCTTCTTCTAACAAAACAAGAACACCTAGAAGTTTCTAAAACAATTGCCAATGAATTTGGCTATCAAATTAATCAATTAGAAGAATCAGGATTAGTATTAAATCAAACAAATAAAACAACGACAATAGAAAGTAAACTAGAAAGCCTAGATTCATATCAAATGAAAAGCTATACTTTACTAGATAATATAATTAAAATGGCTAATGGTGAAGAAGTTATTGAAAAAGAGCCTAATCCAAATCAAGGAATAGCTGTCTTAAACTATCACTTCTTCTTTGATCCAAAACTAGGTGAAGAATGCAATGAATCAATTTGTTTAGATGTTGCGAAATTTAGACAACATTTAGAATACTTAAAGAATAATGGTTACAAAACTCTAACGATGGAAGAATTTAAAAGATGGATGTACAATGAAATAGAATTACCTGAAAAATCAGTTTTAATCACTATCGATGACGGTGCAATGGGAACTGGTAAACATAATGGACATAAACTAATTCCCCTTCTAGAAGAATATGATCTACAAGCTACTCTATTCTTAATTACTGGTTGGTGGGATATAGAAAACTATCGTTCAAAGAACTTAACAATCCAATCTCATACTAATGATATGCATCAATATGGTACCTGTGGAAGAGGTCAATTTAATTGCTATTCATATGAACAAGGAAAAGCTGATGTTCAAAAATCAATTGATATTATCGGAAATAACGATTCCTTCTGCTTTCCATTTTATATGTACTCAGACACCTCACTTCAAGTAATTAAAGATCTAGGCTTTAAATTAGCCTTCGTAGGTGGTTCTAGAAAAGCAACTAGAAAAAGTAATAAATTCTTAATACCAAGATACCCTATTCACGATGGTATCACATTAAATCAATTTATAAGTATAGTAAGTTAAAATGTAGTAATACATTTTTTCTTTTCAAACAAATATTTGACTTTTTTTAAAATTTGTGATAAAATAATACTACTTTTGAAGGGGGAAAGTTAAAATGAAAGAAAGAATATTAGTTAAAGAAAATGGAAATACTAAAGAAATTACATTTTCAAAAAGAGAAGTAGAAAGAATAAAATCAGATAGAACACATTTATGTGGATCTTGTACATATTGTACTCCACTAGATTGTAAAAAAGTAAAAGATACCAAAAAACAAACAATAGATAAATATAACTTCATAATTGATGGTAAAGAATATATTAACGAATTAGGTGAAGTTGAAAATTTAGTGGTAAATGAATGTGATAATTATCAAAATTATTTACCAAGAAATAAAAAAAGTATCGTTGAAGCTAACAAATCTAAAAGATTATTAAAATTGATATTCTATAATGCTCAAGATATTCAAGATGCAAATAACACTCAACAATATCGTAAAGAGTTAAGAGAACAACAAGAAACAGGAAAAACATTAGTAAAAAGATATAAATAACTAAAGCAATCAGTTTTAGTTATTTTTTAAAGGTAATTATATGACACAGGAACAACTACTTTTAGAGGCTAAGAAAACAGCCCAATATTCAATTAATAATTTTTTAGATAAGTTAAATATCAATCCAGAAGCATTTAATCATTTATATGAAATACCAATGACAGTGGATATGTTAGAACTTAATCATGAAGCTCAATATGATGCCAACTATGAATTAGGTCTAAAAACAATTCCATTAATTACCATAAATGAATATTATGTTGATGGTCTACTATACTATTTAAACAATAATATTTATGACAAAAATCTAATAATCAATAATCTCGCATCAGTAATGGTTCATGAATTACTACATGCGAATAGAACAGTCTATATTGCTGGAGGAATGAGTCCATATAATATAGTGGATGGCTTTAATGATAAACTTAAAAAATATAAAATAAAACTTGAGATGGATGATAATAGAGAAAAATACATATTAACTGCTCCAGACTATTATCATGATTATTTTGATATAGATTTAAATAATGTAAAAGACTATAATGCTTATTTTAGTAATATCATTAAAAACAAGATAATGAAAACTATTGAAAATCAAAATGGACTAGAAGAAGCAATTGTAGAAACAATGGCAAATCTAATAGTTAAAACAAAAGACACTAAAAATATAAACTTAGATGAAGAAATGAACTTTTTCATCAATAACAAAACAACAAGAAAAGAAGAAAAGATAGCTGCCCATATAATCAAAAGAATGGGAAAAGATTTTCTAACATGGTTTATGTTATCAGCATATCAAGAAGTATATACAAATAAAATACAAAATGAATTTCAAAATAAGTATGAAAAAATAATTGAAATAACAAATAATCTTTATAGTAATAATAGTAAAAATAGAAAAAAAGATTATTTAGAAGCTGTAACATTAATAAAAAATAAATAACACAAAAAATATCTCATTGAGATATTTTTTTTAATATTTTATTTAAAATATCGATATCATTTATCTTAGAAATTTCAAAACATTTATTACCTAAATCTTTAAAACTAGCTCCACAATGATATAGTGTTTTTCTATCAACAATAATAAATCTATCATGAAAACTATTATCAATAATTAACTCTACGTTATCATATTGTTTTTTATATTTAGCATAATCTTGATTATTATACTTATTAGTAACTATTTTGATAATCCTATTTGTTTTCGAAAGTATATCTAGTATACTTTTATCAATATAATTATCAATAACTATTATTTCACCTTTAGCTTTATTAAATATATCAAGCAGTAGTGAATATGCATCATATATTTGCCCTTCAAAAAACAAATGATTATTCTTCTCATTAAAATTAGATAACGTATTTTCTATAAATTTTAATTTTTCTTCGTGTTCTAATACCAAGTTATTAATATATTTTTGATCAACCAAACTAGAAGATATGTATTTTCTCATAATTATAAAGGCTTCAATTATTTGAATATTAATTGTTATAGCAATCTCCGAATTAAGTATTCCAGATAACATTGCTACTCCTTCTTCTGTAAATGCATATGGTGGTCTACGCAACCCTCTTAAATCGCTTTTGGACATCACAAAATGTGATCTCCAATTCAAAAACTCTTCATATGTTAATTGAAACATAAAATTAGCTGGAAATCTTTTTATATTTCTTTTGACAGATTGCATGAAAACTCTAGTTTCAGTATGATAAAGTTTTGCCAAATCTCTATCAAGAATCACTTGCCTACCCCTAATTTCATAAATCATATCTTCAATATGTATTTCGTTATTTGACATAATATTATTCATATAAACCCCCATTTTTTTTAAATATTATATCAAACAAACATTCGCATTTCAACTGTTATTACGAGAAATATTTAGAATAATTCCAATAGATGCCATACTAACTAAAAGACTTGACCCACCATAAGAAAGAAAAGGAAGAGTTACTCCTGTAACTGGTATTAATCCAACAACTACCATTAAATTCATAATAGCTTGAAATACTATTTGAAACAATATTCCAAAAGATAAATACTTTGCAAAATTATCGTTTGCTTTTAAAGAAATCATAACTCCTCTATATAATATAAAAGCAAATAAAAACACTACTAAAAAAGCTCCAATTACTCCAAATTCTTCACAGATAATAGAAAATATAAAATCAGTTTGGGGTTCTGGTAAATAAAAATGTTTCTGTACACTATTTAAAAAGCCCATTCCTAATAATCCGCCAGGTCCTATCGCATACAAACTTTGAATCATCTGAAATCCTGTCCCTAAAGGATCTTTCCAAGGATCAACAAATGAAGTAATTCTATTCATTCGATATGGAGCAATTACTATTAGTAAAATAACTCCTAATAATCCTATAACTCCCCCACTAATAAAAAACTTATTACTAACTCCCGCAATAAATAAAATAGAAATAATAGATAATACAATTATAAGACCAGTTCCAAGATCAGGCTGTAACATAATTAAAAAAAAGAATACAAAAACAATAAAAAGAATTGGAACTACACCTTTAAAAAAACTATGAATATACTCTTCATTCAAAGATAAATATTTACTTACAAAAATAATTAAACTTATTTTACAAGCTTCACTTGGTTGAATTCCTAAACTTCCTATACCAAACCAACTTCTACTACCATTTCTAATACTACCTATACCAGGAATTAATACTAAAACCAGTAAAACAAAACTAATAAATAAAAACATATTCGCAAACCTATAATAAAAAGAATAATGAATTCTTGATATAAAAATCATTATAAATACCCCAACTATAAAGAAAATACTTTGATATTTTAAATAATGAAAACTATCAGAAAACTTATATTCAGCCCATATACTAGAAGAAGAATAAATCATAACTATTCCAAACAAAGATAAAAGTATTGTAGAAAAAAACAAATATAAATCCATCTTTTTCATATAATCACCACTAAATAATATGAAATAAAAACAAAAAAAGTACTATTTCTAGTACTTATAAATTACAAATCTAATGAATTTATTGCATCTTTAATTGTCTTTATTGAATTTTTTAATTTTTCTTCTTCTTCTTGATTTAGAGGAACAAATATTTTATCTTTTACTCCATCCTTTCCAACAATCGCAGGTGTCGAAATACAAATATTATTATTTTTATCCCAACTTGATACTGGTAAAATAGAATTCTTATCTTCAATTATAGCGTTAGTAATTTTAACTAAACACATGCCAATACCATAAGCAGTTGCACCCTTCTTTTCAATTATTTCATAAGCAGATGTTCTAACTTCTTCCTCTATTTTATTAAGTCTTTCACCACTAAGTAAACTAGATACTTTTTGATAAGCAATATTTACATTACTCCAAGGAACAAACTCACTATCACCATGTTCTCCAATTACATAAGCTTCAATATTTTTAGGATTAACTCCAGTCTCTAAACTTAACATATATCTAAGTCTAGATGTATCTAATGTTGTCCCAGAACCTATAACTCGTCCTGCATCTAAACCACTTAATTTTAAAGTAATATATGTCATAACATCTAATGGATTTGTCGCAACTATAAAAATACCTTTAAAATTATTCTTCATTACTTCACTTATAATAGATTTAAAAATATTTGAATTCTTATGAATTAAATCCATTCTGCTTTCACCTACTGCTTGATTAGCACCAGCGGCAATAACAATTATCTTTGCATCACTACAATCACTATAATCTCCTACTCTAACCTTAATCTTTGAAGGACTATAAGCCATACAGTGATTTAAATCCATAGCCTCTCCTTCACATTTATCTTTATTAATATCAATTAATACCAATTCATCAACATAAACTTTTTGATTGACTAATGCATAACTATAAGCCATTCCAACATTACCACAACCAATTAAAACAACTTTATTCATTATAACCTCCTACATTAATAATATAACACAAAAAAAGAACATTATAAATGTTCTTATACCCAAACTCCAAATATTATTCCAGCCATAGATAAAACTAAACCAATAACCCAAAACAATTTAACAATATCTGTCTCTTCCCATCCTTTTTTCTCAAAATGATGATGTATTGGTGTCATTAAGAATAATTTCCTCTTAAATACAATAACCCAAAATGTTTGTAAAATGACACTTAAAGTTTCAACCACAAATACTGATGCCACAACAAGTAATGTTAATTCACGATGTGTTAATATTGCAATAGCTCCCATCACAGCTCCTAAAGCCAAAGAACCAGTATCTCCCATAAAGACTTTAGCAGGATGAGTATTATATATTAAGAAACCTACTAAGCTACCAACCAGTATTAAACTAAAAATACCAATATCTTCAAATCCTACTGATAAAGAAATAAGAGCGAAAGCAATAAATGCAATAGCTGATAAGCCTCCAGCCAAACCATCTAAACCATCAGTTAAATTTACAGCATTACTAGCACCAACTAAAATAAATAATATTGCCAAGCCATATAACCAACCAAATTCAATATCTATACCAAGTGTTCCAACAACCCAAGCTGTTTGCCCTCCACTTCGCATATAGATATAGAAAAAACCTATCGCAATTAAAACTTGCATAAATAATTTTTGATAAGTAGTTAACCCTTCATTATTACCTTTTCTAATTGATAAAAAATCATCTAAGAATCCAATACAAGCATATCCAATAAAAACAAGTAAAACTATTCCCAAATTAGAAGTATAATGAATCCTATCTGTAAATATCAAAAATAAAGTAGCAATTATGGTAGGAAGAATAAATATTAATCCACCCATAGTTGGAGTACCTTCTTTTTTTCTATGAGCTTCTCCAACAAAAATAGAAATCTTTTGTCCAACATGCATTTTTCTAAGTATTGGTAACATAATAAGTCCTAATATAGTGGATGATAAAAAACCAATCATAATCGCAAAAATGGCCTTAGTTAAAAGTAACATTAAATCACTCCATTTCAAAAATCATTATACCATATTTATTAAATAATATGTTATTTTACTAATCATTTACATCTAATTTTACAATTATTTTAAATAAACCCTAATTACACTTCCTTCTTCTAATTTTTCTTTAGAAGAAGGACTTTGTTCATAAATAATATTTCCATCTCCTACTGTCTCTACTTTAAAATGACTAAGTATTTCTTTAGCATCCTCCAAAGTCATCGATATAACATTAGGTACTTCATAAGTAGGTTTATCCATCCATTCAAGATCTTTTTCTAATTCACCATCTTGTTTTTCTATTTTTAAAGCACTAATTACATCAAGTAATATCCTTCTCGCAATAGGAGTAGTTGTATAACTAGAAAGCATTGCGGTATTTTTAGGATTATCAATTGCTAGATATAAAACAGCTTTTGGATCATTAGAAGGTACAATAGCCATAAAACTCATAATATAATTATTTGCTAAATAATGCCCATTTTCTTGCTTTTGAGCTGTCCCAGTCTTACCACCAATTCTATATCCCTCAATAAAGGCACTCTTTCCTCCACCTTTCGCAACTACACTTTCTAGTGCTGCTCTCATAATATTACTTGTCTTTTTACTAATTGTTTTTCTTTTTAATTTCTTTTTATATTCTTTAATAACACTATTAGTATTATCACTAATATTTTTAACTATATAAGGAGTATATAAATAGCCTCCATTTACGACACTACTTGTTGCCATAACTTGCTGAATAGGAGTAACACTAACACCTTGCCCAAAAGCTGACGTTGCCAGTTCAACATTACCAACTCTATTTAAAGGAAATAAAATACCAGTACCTTCACCATTTAAATTAATTCCTGTTTTTTCACCAAAACCAAATTTATTAATATAAGAAAACAACCTTTCTTTACCAAGCATTTGTCCAAGTTTTACAAATCCTGGATTACATGAATTTTGTAATACCTGTAAAAAGGTTTGATCACCATGACCTCCCGCTTTCCAACATTTAATAACACTACCATCTACTGACACTTTACCACTATCATAAAAATGATCATTAAATATATCAATGATTTTTTCTT